>NZ_JBEXTV010000065.1:0-43303 GCF_040628835.1 Streptomyces sp. NPDC006134
GGCTCGCGGCGTCCGGTGCGTGCGACCGCAAGGCGCCGGAGCGCCCTCGTGGCGGAGCCACGTGGGCGTTTCGGCAACGCGGCGAGCGTGCGTGCCGGACGCCGCGAGCCGGGCGCCCCTTCTGTTCGGGACTCTCAGTGGCCGGCGGGGCTCCTCGTGCCGCTGGAGCGGCTGGTGGTGGCGCTCCGCCAGCGGTCCAGGACCGCCGCGGCGGCACCCGAGTCGACGGCCCGGGCCGCGCGCTCCAGGGCCGTCCCGATCCGCTCGGTGACCGGGCGCGCCGAAGGCTCCAGCGCGGCCAGGCCGGCCGCCGCCGACAGCAGGACCGCGTCCCGTACGGGTCCCCGTTCCGCCGCGAACACCCAGCGCGCGACATGGGCGTTGTGGGCGCGGTCACCGCCGCGCAGGGCGGTCGCCGGACTGCGGCGGACGCCGACGTCCAGCGGGTCGAACGTCTCGCGGCGCACCTCGCCGCCGGTCACCGACCACACGGTCGACGTCGTGCTCACCGTCAGCTCGTCCATGCCGTCGTCCCCCCGGAACACCAGCGCGGACACCCCGCGCCGGGCCAGGACCTCCGCGATCCGCGGGGCGAGGCGCGCGTCGGCGACACCGACCGCCTGGGCCGTCGGACGGGCGGGGTTGGTGAGCGGGCCCAGGGCGTTGAAGACGGTGCGGATGCCCAGTTCGCGGCGCGGGGCGGCGGCGTGCCGCATCGCCGGGTGGAAGGCCGGGGCGAAGCAGAAGGTGATGCCCGCCTCGTCCGCCACGGCCGGGAGGTCGCGCGGCCGGGTGTCCAGGGCGACCCCCAGCTCCTCGAGCACGTCCGCGGAACCGCACTGCGAGGAGGCGGAGCGGTTGCCGTGCTTGACCACCCGGGCGCCGGCGGCGGCGGCCACCACCGCGGCCATGGTGGAGATGTTCACGCTGTGCGAGCCGTCGCCGCCGGTGCCGCACAGGTCCAGGGTGGGGCCGGGCACGTCGAGGGGCTCGGCGTGCCAGTACATGGCCCGCACCAGGCCCTCGATCTCCTCGGCCGTCTCGCCCTTGGCGCGCAGGGCCACCAGCAGGCCGGCCAGCCGGGCGGGGCCCGCGTCGCCGGTCATCACCCGGTCCATGGCCCAGGCCGTCTGGCTGCTCGTCAGGTCCCGGCCGTCCAGGACCGTCTCCAGCAGCTCGGGCCAGGAACGGCGTCCGGGCCCGCGCTCCGCGGGGGCGGCGGTCGCCGGCGCGGCGGGTGCCGCGGGGGCGGGGACGGGCGGGAGGCCGGTGACCGGAGCCGGGGCGGCGGTTCCGGTCCGGGGCGCTGTCGCGGTGATTCGTGCCGGCACGGGGTTCTCCCTCCATTGGCGGTCCGCAACGATTCTGGGAGCGGCCGGCGAGGGGCCTCCAGACCGATCGGGAGGCGGAAAGGCGGTCCAATCGCCCCGCGGGGCCCCGGTGTCAGCGCCGGGTCAGGGAGCGGTCAGCACGGCTCCAGCGGCCCACGGTTGCCTGCGGCCATGTCCCTACACATGACCGTCGACGTCGCGCGGAACGCCGGGGAGTCCCTGACGTCGCAGATACAGCGGTTCATCAAGCGGGAGATAGCCGACGGAGTGCTGCACCCGGGCACCCGGCTGCCCTCGAGCCGTCGGCTCGCCGACGACCTGGACGTCTCGCGCAGCGTCGTGGTCGAGGCGTACGAGCAACTGGTCGCCGAGGGGTACCTGGAGGCCGCCACGGGCTCCGGCACCCGGGTCGTCGGCCGTCCGGGACACCGGCGGGCCGCCGGGCCGGCGCTGCTCGACGAGGGCCCCGGCGGGCGCCGGGCGACGGCGCCGGTGCAGTGGGACCTGCGGACGGGCGGCGACAACGTGCCGGACTTCCCGCGCCGCGAGTGGCTGCTGTGCTACCAGCGTGTGCTGGGGCCCGGGGGTGCGCGCGCCCGCGCGTGGAACGGCTATCCGCCGCCGGCCGGGGAGGCCGTGCTGCGCGCCGAACTGGCCGGGTACCTGGGGCGGGTGCGGGGCGTGCGGACCCGTGCGGAGCGCGTGCTGGTGGTGTCCGGCTTCGCGCAGGCGCTGGCGCTGCTGTGCACCGCCCTGGCGCGGACGGAGGGCGTGCGGGAACTGGCCCTGGAGGACCCCGGGCATCCGGGGCAACGGCGGTTCGTCGAGGAGGCGGGGGTGCGGGCCGTGCCGGTGCCGGTGGACGAGGAGGGCCTGGACGTCGACGCGCTCGCGGCGAGCGGGGTGCGGGCCGTGCTGGTCACCCCCGGGCACCAGTTCCCGACCGGGGCGGTGCTGTCGGCGCGGCGGCGGGACGCGCTGGCCCGCTGGGCGCGGGAGCGCGACGGCTGGGTGATCGAGGACGACTACGGCTCGGGCCTGTGGTACGACCGGGGAACGGCACCGCCCGCGCTGCAACGGCTCCTGCCGGAGCGGGTGCTGTACGCCGGGACGGTCAGCAAGACCCTCTCCCCCGCGCTGCGCCTGGGGTGGCTCGCCGCGCCGGAGCGGCTGTTCGGGCCCCTGCTGCGGGCGCGGGAGCGGCAGGACCTGGGGTCGGACGCGTTCAGCCAGCTGGCCCTCGCGGAACTGCTGGGCAGCGGGTTGTTCGACCGTCATCTCCGGCGGCTGCGGGAGCGGGCGCGGGAGCGGCGGGCGGCGCTGGACGAGGCGGTGCGGCGGCATCTGCCCGGGGCCCGGGTCCTGGGGCCGGCGACCGGGCTGCACGCGTACGTCCGGCTGAGCCGGTACGTGTCGGAGGAGAGGCTGGTGGCCGAGGCCCTCCGGAGCTCCGTGCTGGTGCGGGGCGGGTCGGCGTACCGCTTCGGCACCGGGCGGCCGGAGGCGCCCGCGGTGGTCGTGGGCCACGCCCACCTGCCGCGGGACGGGGTCGCCGAGGCGGTACGGGTCCTGGGGGCGGCGGCGAGGGTGGCCAGGCGGGTCCCTCGCGGCTGACCCGGCCTCCCGAAGCCCTGTCTCCCCCCTCCTGCCGCGGCCGGTCCCGCCACCCGTCCCGGCCGTCCCTTCCGCCCCCGGAGCGTCCCTCCGCACGTGCCCGGGGGCCGAGGCCGCGCACGCCCCGCGCGCTCGCCCCGCAGGCCCGGGGCCGTCCTTCCCTGGCGTGGTGGACAGGCTGGTCTCAGAGGCTCGCCCCGCAGGCCCGGGGCCCGTCCCCGCTCCCGCCCGGGTGGGTGGTCTCCGGGGCGGGAGGAGGGACCCCGGAGGTTCACGCCGTCGACGGCACGGGCGCGGCGTCGGCCATGCCCAGGAAGTTGGCCATCATCTGCAGGCCGCCCGTCGTCATCACCGACTCCGGGTGGAACTGCACCCCCTCCACCGGCAGGGTGCGGTGGCGCAGGCCCATCACGTAGCCGTGGTCGGTGGAGACAGCCGTGGTGACCAGCTGCCCGGGGAGGGGCTCGGACACGATCAGCGAGTGGTAGCGGGTGGCCTCCAGCGTGTTGCCCAGGCCCTGGAAGAGGCCGGCGCCGTCGTGCCGGACGGTGCTCGTGCGGCCGTGCATCAGCCGGCCGGCGACCTCGACGCGCCCGCCGTACGCCAGCGCGATGGCCTGATGGCCCAGACACACCCCCAACAGCGGGACACGCCCGGCGAACTCCCCGACCAGCTCCACGTGGCCCGAGTCCGCCGGATGGCCGGGCCCCGGCCCCAGCACCACCGCGTCCGGGCGCAGTCCCGCCAGCTCGCCGGGGGTCGCGGTGCGGGACCGGACCACGCGGGTGTCGGCACCGAGCGTGCGCAGGTACTGGTCGATGATGTGCACGAAACTGTCGTACGCGTCGATGAGCAGGACCTTCACTTCAGCAACTCCTCACCGGTCAGCGCCCAGTGGGCGGCGCCCATCTTGGCCAGGGTCTCCCGCCACTCCGACTCGGGGTCCGACTGGGCGACCACGCCCGCCGAGCTCTGGGTCGAGTAGCGCCGGCCGTCGTACTCCACCGTGCGGATGCACAGGGCCAGTTCGCTCCAGCCCCGTACGTCGACCAGGCCCACGGCACCGGCATAGGCGCCGCGCGCCTCGCGCTCCAGGCCGTCGATGATCTCCATCGCGCGGACCTTGGGAGCACCGGTCATCGTGCCCGCGGGGAAGGTGGCGCGGACCGCCTGCCAGACGTCGGTGCCGGGGGCGAGCGTGCCGCTGACGGTGGACACCAGGTGGAAGACGTGCGAGAACGTCTCCACGGCCATCAGGCGGTCCACCGGCATGGTGCTGTCCGTGCCGATCCGGCCGATGTCGTTGCGGCAGAGGTCGACGAGCATGATGTGCTCGGCCTGCTCCTTGGTGCAGGCGGCCAGTTCCTTGACGCGCCGGCGGTTCTCCTCCTCGTCCGCGCCGCGCGGCGCCGTGCCGGCGATGGGCCGCATCACGATCCGGTCGCCGTCGACGCGGAAGAACAGCTCCGGGCTGGCCCCGGCGAGGGCCGCCTCCGGCCCGCCGCCCGCGCGGGGCAGCAGGTACATGTGCGGGGACGGGTTGCGGGCCCGCAACCGCCGGTAGACGTCCAGCGGGGTGAGCGCGGTCTCCACGTCGATCCGGTGGCCGATCTGGATCTGGTAGATGTCGCCGACGCCGATGTGCGCGAGGCAGCGTTCCGCCCAGGCGAGGAAGTCCTCCCGGGTCAGCGTGGAGCGGACGCCGGCGGGCGGCGGGGCGTCGGGGACCGGGCCGGCCGGGGACGCCCCCGCGGCCAGGGCGGCGGCGTCCGGTCCCCGCCGGGGCGGGAAGGCGGGGCTGTCCGCGGTCAGCAGCGTCGCCGTGCCGGTGCGGCGGTCGTACCGGACCGTGTCCCGGAAGAGGGTGAGCGCGATGTCGGGGCCGCGGACGGCCTTGGTGCGCGTGGGCAGCTCCTCCATGTGCCACACCGACTCGTACCCGAAGGCGGTCAGGAAGCCGAAGGCGAAGCCGGACGCGGGCACGCCGGTCTCCAGGGCGAAGAGGCGCTGCGCCGCCGAGAGCAGCGCCCACACCTGCCCCGGGGCCGTGAACTCCAGCGCGTCGGACATCCCGGCCCCGCGGGCCCGCTCGGTGAGCGCGGCGACCAGGGCGGGAGCGCCGTCGATCTCCACGTGCCCGGCGTACACGCGCAGTTCGCACAGCCGGCCGTAGCCGACGACCGCGCCGTCACGGTCCTCCTCGTGCTCGCCCAGGTTCTCGAAGAGGTACACGTCGTCCGCGGTGCGCCCGGCGCGCAACCGGGCGTACAGCTCCAGCGGGTCGTGCGGGGGCAGCGGGGCCGTGCTGACCCGCACCGCGATCGGACTGTTGCCCGGCATGAGCGCCTCCCTGGGGCGTGTCGGTGGAATGTCCGCTCCAGCGCAACAGCGCACCCGCCCGGCGGGCCAGACCGATCGGCCCCCGCTTCGGCGGACCAATCGCCCGTCACCTGCGTCATTCACCGCTCGCTGAAGGACCTGGAGGCGCCGTGGTCCCGGAACCTAGGGTCGGTGCCGCTGCCGTGGACCTCGGAAAGGGAGTTGCGATGGATTGCGGAGACGGTGTGCGTTTCGTGGCCGGTGAGTTCCCGCCCACCGTGCTGTGCGAGCGGGCGGACCTCGACGCCGCCACCTGGGCGGCCGGGCACCGCGACGCGCTCGACGCGGTGCTGCGCGAGCACGGCGCGGTGCTGCTGCGCGGGTTCGGCGTGACCGGTCCGGACGCCTTCGAGCAGCTGGCGGGCTCGCTGGTGGACTCGCTGTACGGCGACTACGGCGACCTGCCGCACGAGAAGGACGCGGACCGGGTGTACAAGTCGACGCCCTACCCGGCGGAGCAGTCGATCCTCTTCCACCACGAGAGCTCGCACATGCCGCAGTGGCCGAGCCGGCAGTTCTTCTGCTGCGTGACGCCCTCCGCCCAGGGCGGTGCGACGCCGATCGTCGACGGCCGCGAGGTGTACGTGGCGCTGCCCGAGGACCTGCGGGCCCGCTTCGAGACGCTGGGCATCCGCTACGTGCGCAACTTCATCAAGGGCCTCGACGTGGGCTGGCAGCGGATGTTCGGCACGGACGACCGGGCCGAGGTGGAGCGCCGCTGCGCCGCCCAGCAGGTGTCCTGCGAGTGGCTGCCCGACGGGACGCTGCGCACCACGCAGTGGGCGCCCGCGGTGATCCGGCACCCGCTGACGGACGAGCCGGTCTTCTTCAACCAGCTGTTCCTGCACCACACGGCCTGCCTGGAGGAGGAGGTGCGGGAGCTGATGGTGTCGCTGTTCGGGGACGACCGGACGGCGTATCCGCGCAGCGCCTTCTTCGGCGACGGCACACCGATCCCGGACTCGGCGGTGGAGCTGCTGCGCGGTCTCTACGACGACCTGGCGCGCCGGTTCACCTGGCGGCGCGGCGACGTGGTGGTGATCGACAACATGCTCGTCTCGCACGGCCGTGACCCGTTCGGGGGCGAGCGCAAGATCATGGTCGCGATGGGCGACATGGTGACCCGCCGCGAGCTGGGCGGGACTTCGGCGACGGCCGCCTGACCGGCGGCCGGGCGCTGTCCGGACGGAGTGGACCAGCAGTGGACCAGCAGGGCAGGGAGTGACGGACGATGTCGACCTCGGTGCAGCATCCGAGCCTGGTGCGCGGCGACGTACGCGCGGTCGCGGCCGACTCGGTGGTTCATCTGGTGCGCGGGCACGCCCTGCGCAGACCGGATGCGGTCGCGGTGGAGAGCGGCGGCGCGCGGATGACGTACGCCGGTCTGTGGGAACGGGTCCGGGTGGTGGCCGCCGCGCTGACGGAGGCCGGGGCCGGGCCGGGTGACCGCGTCGTCGTCCGGGCGGACCGCACCGCCGGGGTGATCGCCGCCGCGCTCGCGGTGATGGCGGTGCGCGCGGTGTACGTCCCGGTGGATCCGGCCCATCCGGCGGAGCGGACGGCCGCGGTCGTGGCGGGTGCCGCTCCGGTGGCGCTGGTCCACGACGGGCAGGGGTTCGGGGACGCGGCGGCGGGGGCCCCGGCGGCCGCGGTGGTGGACGTCGCCGCGCTGCCGCGGACGGCGGGGGCGGGCGCCGCGCCGCCCGAGCCGCCGCTGCCCCGTCCGGACGACATCGCCTACGCCGTGTTCACCTCGGGGTCGACCGGGGTGCCCAAGGGCGTGCTGGTGGAGCACGCGTCCCTGGTCAACTACACCGGCTGGTGCGACACGCTGGTGGGCCGGTCGGCCGGCGGCAGTCCGCTCTTCGGCAGCCTGGGCTTCGACCTGGCGATGACGTCGCTGTGGGTGCCGCTGGCGCAGGGCCACCGGGTGGTGACGGTGGCGGGGCTGTGGGACCAGGAGACGCTCTTCGGCCCGCGCGGGCAGCGGTACACGTTCGTGAAGCAGACGCCCTCGCACGCCCGGTTCTTCGACGTGCTGGCCGAGCCGCCGCAGTACGGGCGGGTGACGCGGACCCTGATGTTCGGCGGGGAGGGGCTGGACCCGGCGCTGGTGCGTTCCCTGGCGCCGCGCCTGGCGGGCGTGCGGCTGGTCAACCACTACGGGCCGACCGAGACGACGATTGGATGCTGCGCGTACGTCTTCGACCGCGGTTCGGTGCCGGACACCCCGACGGTGCCGATCGGCACCCCGGCCTGGAACACCCGGGCCTACGTGGTGGACGAGTCCCTCCGGCCGGCCGGCCCGGGCGTGCCGGGCGAGCTGGTGGTGGCCGGGCGGGCGGTCGCGGCCGGCTATCTGGGCGGCGCGGGCGCCGGGCGGTTCCTCGACGAGGACGAGCTGGGCGCGGGCGGCGGTGGGCGCGCATACCGCACCGGTGACGTGGTGGAGCTGCGGCCGGACGGCACGCTGCTGTACCTGGGGCGGCGGGACGACCAGCTGAAGGTGAGCGGGCACCGGGTGGAGCTGGGGGAGCTGCGGCACCACGTGCTGGCGGTGCCCGGGGTCGCGGACGCGGCGTTCGAGGTGGTGCGCGGGCCGGTGGACACGCTGGAGGCGTTCGTGGTGCCGGCCGGACCGCGGCCGGAGCCCGGGGAGTTCGCGCGGCGCGTCGTGACGGCGCTGTCCGCGGTGCTGCCGTCGGTGCTGGTCCCCAACGAGGTGCACGTGGTGAGCCGGCTCGTCGTGAACGCGAACGGCAAGTGCGACGTGCGGGCCACCCGGGAGCGCCTCGGAGAGCTGACCGGGTAGGCGGGATGAGCGCGCCTTTCGCACCCCACCGGATCACCGTGGTCGTCACCGCGACCGACGGGCTGGGCGACGCCGCGTCCCGGGAGCGGGTCCTGACGGCGGCGGCCGGCGTGGTCGGTGTGCGGCGGCTGCGGCTGGGGCATGAGGTGAACGGCCGCCCGCACGTGTTCGGGCTGGGCGGCGGCGTTCACGTGAGTCTGAGTCACGGGCGGGGGGTCGCGGCGCTGGCGCTGACGGCCCTGGGCCCGCTGGGGGTCGACGTGGAGGTGGAGCGGCCGGTGCCGGCGCTGCGGATGGCGAAGCGCTGGTTCACGGACGGGGAGGCCGCCTGGGTGCGGGACAGACCGGAGGGCGAACGCGCCGGCGCCTTCTTCTGGTTGTGGACGCACAAGGAGGCGATGGGCAAGGCGTACGGGACCGGGCTCGGCCGGGGCGGGCTGTCACGGCCGGCGCCGCTGCCGGCCCGGTGGCCGGTGCGGGCCGCCGCGGCCGGGGCGGTGCGGCTGTTCCCGCCGGGTGCGGAGCCGGGGCTGACGGTGGCGGCGCCGTTCGTGCGTCCGGGTGTGACGCTGGCGGTGGCGGCGCTGGGGCGGCACACGCGGGGGGCTCCCGTCGACGTGTACGAGCGGTCATCTCCGGTGTAGGCGCGGCGGGTTGGGCAGCGATACCGGTTGACATCCCCGATAACACCTGTCAGATTCTTTTTACAGGTGGAGGAAGGGGGTGAGTGTCCTGACGAGTGAAGAGCTGCTGGCGCAACTCGCGGCCGTCGGCCATGCGCAACGGCTGCGCATCATCGGCGAACTGGCCGACGGACGCGTGCACGTGAGCGAACTGGCCCGCCGGCTCGGCCTGTCCCGGCCGCTTCTGTACATGCACCTGGAGCGGCTGGAGAAGGCCGGACTGGTCGCCGGCTCCCTGGAGTTGTCCGACACGGGCAAGGCGATGAAGTTCTTCGAGCTCACGCCCTTCGACATACACGTCACGCTGGACACCGTCCTCACCGCGCTCCGGGAGGACACGCTGCAATCCGCACGAGCGGACCGCGAGGCCGGGAAGAAGGGAACACCCATATGAACGGCGGCCTCATCGCCATCGTCATCACTCTGATCACCGTCGGCGGAATCAGCCTGAGCACGGTCGCCTACTTCACGCTGCAACGCCACCGCGCCGACGCCGTGGCCATGGCCGGCTACCGCAAGCTGGCCGAGGAGGCGGTGGCCAACCAGGCCGCGCTGCACGCCGAGCTGAAGGACCTGTCCGTCCGGGTCGCCTCCGTCGAGGCCCTGCTGCGCACCGTCGACGAGTGATGCCGCCATGACCACGACCCCGACCGCACGACCGGACGTGCCCCGCCCGTTAGCCGGTCTTCGCCCGTTACCCCTGCTCCGCTCGCCGGAGCCGTGGCGCGCGACCGCCTACCTCGCGGGTTACGTCGTACTCGGACCCGTCCTGTTCGCCTTCTGCCTGGCCGCCCTCCTCGTCTCGGCCGCCCTCAACATCACTCTCCTGGGGCTCCCCCTCCTCATCGGTGCCGCCGCCGTACTGCGCGGCGCCGCGCACGTGGAGCGGCTGCGTACCGCCCTGGTCGGCCCCCCGGTGCCGGCCGACTACCGCCCCGTCGAACCGGCCGGCGTGCTCGCCGCCGTCAAGGCGCGCTGGAGCGACCCGGCCACCCTGCGCGACCTGCTCTACCTCGTCGCCCTCTTCGTCCCGCTGCTCCTGCTCGACGTGGTGGCCCTGCTCCTGTGGCTCACCACCCTCGCCCTCGTGCTCTTCCCCGCGTGGTACTGGACCGTCCCCGACGGCAGTGCCCTGGGCCTGCTGCGCGTCGACAACCTCCCGCTCGCGCTCCTGGTGACGGTGGTCGCCTGTGGGTGCGCCCTGCTCACCGTCTGCGCGGCGGTCGGCGCGGCCCGGCTGCACGCCGCCATCGCCCACAAGCTGCTCGGACCACGGACCGATCCGCTGGCCGCCGCCAAGCGGCTGCTGGCCGAACCCGGTCCGCTCTCCGGTGCCGCCGAGGCGCCGGCCGCCGAGCCCCGGACCTCTTCCCGTCTTTCCAGTCACTCAGGGGGATGACCACATGAACACCGCTTCCGCGCCCGCGGCGCACCCGGCACCCGGCGACGACGTGGTCCGGCTGACCGGCGTCAGCCGGACCTACGGCGGCGAACGCAACCGCGTCACGGCGCTCGACCAGGTGTCGATCGGTTTCGCGCGCGGTACCTTCACCGCCGTGATGGGCCCCTCGGGTTCCGGCAAGACCACGCTGCTCCAGTGCGCCGCGGGGCTCGACCGGCCGTCCGGCGGTTCGGTGGTCCTGGACGGGCAGGAACTCACCGGGCTCGACGAGAAGCAGCTCACCCGGCTGCGGCGGGAGCGGATCGGCTTCGTCTTCCAGGCGTTCAACCTGCTGCCCGCCCTCACCGTCGCCGACAACGTGGCGCTGCCGCTGCGCCTGGCCGGCCGCAAGCCCGAGCCGGGCAGCGTGGACCGGGTGCTGGAGCGCGTCGGCCTCGGCGACCGCAAGAAGCACCGTCCCGGCGAGCTGTCCGGCGGTCAGCAGCAGCGGGTCGCCATCGCCCGCGCGCTGATCACCCGGCCCGCGGTCATCTTCGGCGACGAGCCCACCGGTGCCCTCGACACCCGCACCGCCCTGGAGGTGCTGCGGCTGCTGCGCGAGTCCGTGCACCAGGGCGGCCAGACCGCCATCGTCGTCACCCACGACCCCGTCGCCGCCTCGCACGCCGACCGCGTCGTCTTCCTCGCCGACGGGCGGATCGTGGACGAACTGCACGGCGCGTCCGCGGACCGGATCGCCGAGCGCATGACCCACCTGGGCGCCTGGGGCGACCCGGCGGGCCGGTCCTACGCGGAAGGCGCCGTGTGATGTTCGGGCTCGCCCTCCAGACCCTGAAATTCCGCAAGGGCGGATTCCTCGCCTCCTTCGTGGCGCTGTTCTTCGGCGCCACCATCCTGGTGGCCTGCGGCTCCCTCCTGGAGACCGGCGTGCACAGCGCCGTACCGCCGCAGCGGCTGGCCGCCGCCCCCGTCGTGGTCACCGGTGAGCAGACCTTCGACGGGGACGCGCTGCCCGAGCGGTCCCGGGTCGACGCCGGCCTGGCCCAGCGACTGGCCGCGCTCCCCGAGGCCGGCCGGGCACTGACCGACGTGTCGTTCCCGGCGTCCGCCCTGACCGGCGGGGACGCGCCGGAGCGCGATCTGACCGGGCACGGCTGGTCCTCCGCCGAACTCTCCGGCGCACCGCTCGCCGACGGGGCCGCGCCCCGCGCCCAGGGCGAGACGGCCCTGGACCGGCGGCTCGCGGACCGGCTCGGCGTCGGCACCGGCGACCGGCTGACCCTCGCCGTCGGCGGCGGCAGCGAGCAGCTGCGCGTCACCGGCGTGCTGCGCCCGGCCACCGGCACCGACGCCGCGTTCTACGTCACCGACGCCGAGGCGGCCCGGCTCGGCGGGGTGCGGGGGCAGGCCGACGCGATCGCCGTGCTGCCCGCCGAGGGCGTCTCCACCGCCGAACTCGCCGACGCCGTCGGCAAGGCCCTGGCCGGCACTCCGGCGCGCACCCTGACCGGCGACGCCCGCGGCGAGGCCGAGTTCCCCGACGCGCTCGCCGCCTCCACCCGGCTCATCTCGATGTCCGCGGTGTTCGGCGGCATCGCCGTGATGGTCTCCGTGTTCGTGGTCGGCTCCACCCTCGCACTCCTCGTCCAGCAGCGGCTGCGCGAGATGGCGATGCTGCGGGCCATCGGCTCGCTGCCGGGGCAGATCCGCCGCATGGTCGTCGGGGAGACCCTGGTCATCGCCGCCGGCGCGACCCTGCCGGCCCTGGTCCCCGGCTGGTACGCGGGCCGCTGGATGCTCGGCCTGCTCGCGGACGGCGGCGTGGTCGCCCCCGAGATCGCCTACCGCGCCGGATGGGTGCCCATGGTCGTCGCCGCCGGGGCCTCCGCGGCGGCCGCGAGCGCCGCCGCGTTCATCGCCTCCCGGCGCGCCGCGCTGGCCCGGCCCTCCGACGCGCTGGCCGAGTCCGCCGTGCAGAGCCGGTGGCTGTCCGGGCCCCGGCTGCTGTTCGCGCTGCTGTGCCTGGCCGGCGGCACCGCGCTCGCCCTCGTCACCGCCCTGGTCATGGACGGCCCGCTGGCCGCGGCCACCTCCGGCCCCGCGGCCATGCTGTGGGCCGGTGGCATCGCCCTGCTGGGCCCCGGCATCACGCGGGTCCTCACCGCCCTGCTCCAGTGGCCGCTGCGCGCGCTGTCCGGCTTCCCCGGCCGGCTCGCCATGGACAACGCCAAGGCCCGGCGCATCCGGCTGGCCGGCGCGGTCACCCCCGTGATGCTGGCCACCGGCCTCGCCACCGCGCTCCTCTACATGCAGACCGGGCAGGCCGAGGCGTCCAAGGACGCGGAGGCCGCCCTGATCGGTGCCGACGCGGTCGTGGCCTCGTCGGTGGACGGGCTCGACCCGGCGCTCGTGGACCGGATCTCGGCGCTGCCCGAAGTCTCCGCGGCCTCGGCGTACGCGTCGGGCGAGGCCTTCATCGTCCAGCCGCTCCCGGCCGACGAGGACCCGGACGAGGAACCCGACACGGTCGAGCTGACGGTCCGCGGCGTCTCCGCCGAGGGTGCGGCCGGCACGCTCACGCCGCGGCTCACCGAAGGCTCCTTCGAGCAGCTGCGCGGCGACACCGTCGTCCTGCCCACGTCGCTGACCGGGGACGCCGGACAGCACGTCGGGGACACCGTGAAGATGGTGCTCGGCGACGGCACCCGGCTGCCCGTGAAGGTCGTGGGCTCCTACGAGGCACAGCCCGGCTTCGAGATCGCCTTCCTGCCCTCGGAGCTGGCCGTCGCGCACACCGACACCGGTCTCGTCCCGCAGATCCTGGTCTCCGGCGAAAAGGGCACCGGCACCGGCGAGTTGCTCGCCGCCCTGCGCGGCCTGGCCGAAGACGGGCCGCCCGGTCTCGTGGTCGCCGGCCGGGCCACGCTGGAGGACTCCGCCGACGACAACGCCACCAGCACCTGGATCAACTACCTGCTGGCCGGCACCATCATCGGCTACGCCGTGATCTCGCTGGTCAACACCCTGATCGTGGCCGCGGCCGAGCGGCGCCGCGAGTTCGCGCTGCAGCGGCTGGTGGGGGCCTCCGAGGGACAGATCATGCGGATGATGACGGTCGAGTCGGTGCTCGTCGCCCTGCTGGGCACCCTGCTCGGCACCTTCGTCGCCATCGCCACGCTGGCGCCCTTCGGGATCGGGCTCGACGGCTCCTGGATGCCTCGCGGCCCGGTCTGGATCTACCTGTCCGTCATCGGCTTCGCGGTCCTCCTGACGCTGGCCGCCACCCTGCTGCCCACTCGCTTCGCCCTGCGCGACCGCCCGGCCGAGGTACTGGCCGTCGCCTGAGCCGCCGCGGCGCCGGCCCCCGGCCCGCGCCGCGGCCCGGGGCGGGTCATCAGGCGATCCGCCCCGGCGCGCCGGCCGTCCTCACATTCCCCCGCGGGACGGCCGGCGTCGATCCGAGCCGCCGTGCCCGGACCCCTCCACGGGTCCCGGCACGGCGGCTCTCCGCTTTCCGCGAGGGGTTTCGCGAAGAGGTTTCCGCGAGGGGTTTCCGCAAGAGGTTTCCGCGAGGGGGCGGAACACCGCACTCCGGAAATCCCGCGGAATTTCACGTGCGATTTTCATTCCACACTTAATGGCATACCCGCTCCCCTCCCCCCTGCCTAGTCTCAATCCTTGTCGGAGTTCTTCTGATAACCCTGACAGGGGGCGAACATGCTCAACCGAATCGTCATCGTCGGCGGCGGCACGGCAGGCTGGATGACGGCCTCGTACGTCAAAGCCGCGTTCGGCGACCGCATAGACGTCACGCTGGTGGAATCCGGCAATGTCGGCAGCGTCGGCGTGGGAGAGGCGACGTTCAGCGACATCCGGCACTTCTTCGAGTTCCTCGGACTCAAGGAGAAGGACTGGATGCCGGCCTGCAACGCCACGTACAAGCTGGCGGTGCGTTTCGAGAACTGGCGGGAGAAGGGCCACTACTTCTACCACCCCTTCGAGCAGATGCGGTCGGTCAACGGGTTCCCGCTGACCGACTGGTGGCTCCAGGAAGGCCCCACGGACCGGTTCGACAAGGACTGCTTCGTGATGAGCTCCGTCATCGACGCGGGCCTCAGCCCCCGCACCATGGACGGCCGGCTGATCGACCAGCCCTTCGACGAGGGCGCGGACGAGATGCAGGGCCTGACCATGTCGGAGCACCAGGGCAAGACCCAGTTCCCCTACGCCTACCAGTTCGAGGCGGCGCTGCTGGCCAAGTACCTGACCAGGTACTCCGTCGAGCGGGGCGTCAAGCACGTGACCGACGACGTCCAGCACGTCTCGCTCGACGAGCGCGGCTGGATCACCGGCGTCACCACCGCCGAGCACGGCGAGCTCACCGGTGACCTGTTCGTCGACTGCACCGGCTTCCGCGGGCTGCTGCTGAACAAGGCGCTCGAGGAGCCGTTCATCTCCTACCAGGACACGCTGCCCAACGACAGCGCGGTCGCCCTCCAGGTGCCGATGGACATGGAGAAGCGGGGCATCCTGCCGTGCACCACGGCCACCGCGCAGGACGCCGGCTGGATCTGGACGATCCCGCTGCTCGGCCGCGTGGGCACCGGGTACGTCTACGCGAAGGACTACCTCTCCCCGGAGGAGGCCGAGCGCACCCTGCGCGCGTTCGTCGGCCCGGCCGCCGCGGACGTCGAGGCCAACCACATCCGGATGCGGATCGGCCGCAGCCGCAACTCGTGGGTGAACAACTGCGTCGCGATCGGCCTTTCCAGCGGATTCGTGGAGCCGCTGGAGTCCACCGGCATCTTCTTCATCCACCACGCCATCGAGCAGCTGGTCAAGAACTTCCCGTCCGAGGCGTGGGAGAGCACCCACCGGGACCGGTACAACAGCGCTGTCTCCCACGTCATGGACGGCGTGCGGGAATTCCTCGCGCTGCACTACGCGGCGGCCAAGCGGAACGACACGCAGTACTGGCGGGACGCCAAGACCAGGAAGCTGCCCGACGGGCTCGCCGAGCGCCTCGAGTCGTGGCGGACCCAGCTGCCGGACAGCGAGAGCATCTACCCGTACTACCACGGGCTGCCGCCGTACTCGTACATGTGCGTCCTGCTGGGGATGGGCGGCATCGAGGTGAAGCCGTCGCCGGCCCTGCGGCTGTCCGACAGCACGGCCGCCCAGCGCGAGTTCGCCGCCATCCGGGACAAGGCCCGCAGTCTCACCGAGACGCTCCCGAAGGCGTACGACTACTTCAGCTCGCTGGCCTGACGGTGTACGCGGCGCAGATGGCCGCGGCGCTGGCCGCGGTCCTGGTCCTGGCCCTTCTGGGCCGGGCGGTCGCCCGGCTGCTGCGGCAGCCGGAGGTCGTCGGCGAGGTCGTGGCGGGGCTGCTCGCCGGCCCCGCCGTGCTGGCCCTGCTCGGGCGGGACGGCTTCGACGCCGTCCTGCCCGGCCGGGTGCTGGACACCCTGGAGCACGTGGCGAAGGCGGCGCTGGTCCTGTTCCTCGTGGGACTGGCGCACGAACTGGGCGGAGCCGGGCGGGCGGCGGGCGCCGGCTCCGCGCCGTCCGCCCGCCCGGCGGGCGGCACGGGGGTGACCCGGCGGGCGGCCGGCTGGGTCACCGCCGGCGGGCTCGTACCGACGCTGCTCGCCGGGGCCCTGCTGACCGGGTGGGTGGTGGCGTACGAGGACGACGCGGTGCGCGGCGACGCGCCGGTGGCGGCCCTGACCCTGATGCTGGCCGTGGCCCTGTCCGTCACGGCCGTACCCGTCCTCGCCCGCATCCTCACCGACCTCGGCATGGAGGACACCAGGGCCGGGCGGCTGGCGCTCGCCGCCGCGCTGGTGATCGACGTGGTGTGCTGGCTGCTGCTGACCGCCGCCGTGGCGCTCGGCTCGGGCAGCGCCACCGGCGTGCTGCACGCGGGCGCCGCGCTCGCCCTCGGGGTGGCGGGTGCCCTGTGCCTCAGGCAGGGGCTGCGCACCCACATGGCGGCGCTGCTGCTGCGGCGGGCCCCCGCGGTCGCCACCTGCCTGCTCGCGGCGTCCGCCCTGGTGATCGCCTTCACCATGGAGGAGCTCGGGATGACGGCGATCCTGGGCGCCGCGCTGGTCGGCTTCGCGGTCCCCGGCGACCGCTCCGCCCCCTGGGCACCGGCCGTCACCCGGATCGCGCGGACCGGCCGGCTCTTCGTGCCGGTGTTCTTCGTGGTGGCCGGCGTGACGGTACTGACCGACGCGTCGATGGCGGTCTCCTGGACGCTGATCGGGCTCGTGCTGGTCCTCGGCACGCTCGGCAAGGTCGCCGGCGGCTACGCCGGCACCCGGATGGCCGGCGGGGACCGCGGGGAGTCGGCCCGGGTCGCGGTCCTCCTCAACACCAGGGGCCTGACCGAACTCGTCATCATCCAGGCCGGCTTCAGCGCCGGACTGCTCACCCCGCCGCTGGTGCTCGCCCTGATCGTGATGACGCTGGTCAGCACCGCGGCGACCGGTCCTCTGGTACGCCTTCTCGACCGTACGGCCACGCCTGCCGCGGCCCCCGCCCGCGCGGGCACCGCGACGCCGGCGGCGACCGTGCCCCTTCCCACGGAAATTCCCACGGAAATTCCTACAGAAAGCGGAGTGCGATGAGCGAATCGGCCATCCGAACGCCGGCGGCCGTGGCCCCGGACGAGTTCCGTTCTCTGATGAGCGGCTTCCCCACCGGTGTCTCCGTCGTCTCGGCGACCGGCCCACAGGGGGTGCCGCGGGGGATGACCTGCTCGTCGGTGTGCAGCGTGTCGGTGGAGCCGCCGGTGCTGCTGGTCTGCCTGCGGGACGAGAGCCCCACCCTCGACACCGTGTTGCGCTCGGGCTCCTTCGCGGTGAACCTGCTGCACGCCGGGGCACGCGAGTGCGCGCAGCTGTTCGCCTCGGGCAACCCCCACCGGTTCAAACTGGTGCCGTGGGAGTGCGACTCCCTGGCGGCCGGACCGCACCTGGTGGCGGACGCGCACACCGTGGCCGACTGCGAGGTCGTCCTCACCCAGCGGATGGGCGACCACGTGACGGTGTACGGCGAGGTCCGCCGGGTGACCGGCAGGGCCGAGCGGGAACCGCTGCTGTACGGACTGCGGCGGTTCCACTCCTGGCCGCCCCCGGAGGGCGACGGCGCCACCGGCCGGTGACGCCGCGTCAGCTCGCGGCGGACTCCATCGGGAGCTCCGCCGCGAGCTCGGCCGCGAGGCCCTCGGTGACCGCCAGCCGGCCGGTGAGCAGCGCCATGCCGAGCGGGGTCACCGTGTGCACGACCCGGTTCCGCATCCGGCGGGTGGTGATCAGGCCGGACTCCCGCAGCACCGCCGTGTGCTGGCTGGCTCCGGCGGAGGAGATGCCCAGCCGGTCGGCGAGCTGGCCGGTGGAGCAGGCGTCGGTCAGCTCCCGCAGGACGGCCGCCCGGGTCTGGCCGACCAGCGCGCTCAGCGCCTGGACGCTCGTGTCGGGGCCGCCCCACAACTGCGCGGGCCGGGTGGTGGCCGCCGGCGCGGGGAACACCAGGGCGGCCATACCGGTCTCCCGCTCCGACCGCACGACGAGACCGGCGCGGCCGGGCAGGAACACGGTGGGGCACAGCAGCAGCCCGCGTCCGTCGAGCCGTACCGTGCGGTCCGGGCCCTGGGCGTCGTGGACTTCGAGGACGGGTGCCCGCCAGGTGATCCGTGGGTGGAGGGTCGCCAGCAGCCGCTCCACTCCCCCGGTCATCGAGATGCGGCCGCGTGCCTCGCACTCGGCCCGCAGGCGCTCCGCGATGCGGTCCCAGTACGGGGCGACGCCGGTCCGCCACACCTCCAGGGCGAG
The DNA here is from genome assembly GCF_040628835.1 of Streptomyces sp. NPDC006134. NCBI lineage: Bacteria > Bacillati > Actinomycetota > Actinomycetes > Kitasatosporales > Streptomycetaceae > Streptomyces > Streptomyces sp. NPDC006134. Next base: position 18,063 of record NZ_JBEXTV010000065.1, read on the forward strand.
ACGGCCGGCGTCGGGGCTGGGCAGCGCGGGGGCACCGGCCGCCCGCTCGGCGTCGGTCGTTCTCTCCAGCAGGTACAGCAGGCCGTCCGGTGCCCCGGCCGACCGCAGCTGCCGCGTCCGGAGCGTTCCGGACGCGGCGCGGCCGTGCAGCCGTCCCAGGACCTCGCTGCGCCAGCGCGCGTAGTCGGCGTGGCCCGAACGGGACAGCACGCCCAGCGCGAGGATGCCCTCGGCGACGGGGCCCAGAGTGCTCCGCAGGTGGGTGCGGGCCAGGTCGGACGTGGTGAGGTGGATTCGGATCATGGCATGTCCCCCGCTGGTGGTTGAGGTCCGGGACCGGACGGGCCGCCCCCCTGGGGGCGGCCGTCGTGTTCGCCCGGTGACGGCTCCCGGCCCGCCGTGTCCGCGCCCCTGGGCGGGACCGCCGACGGCCGGGCGCCACCGGCTCCGGTGCCCGCGGCGCCGGATCACCGGACGGGCCGGTGGTGCGGGCGCCCGCGGCGGCGACCGCTCGGTGCCTCCCGCTGCCGCGGCACCGGACCGCCCGGCGGCCCGTACGCCCCTCCGGCCGGGGTGCGGGGGGTGTCGTACGGAACGGGCCTGATCCGGGCGGCGGTGCCCCGCGGCCGACCGCGGCACGGTCCGGACGGCGCCCCCAGGGCCTTCCGTCCGGATCAGGCCGGATCAGAGAGCGGGGCCTGGCCCCGCGAGCCCGGCCTGATCCGGGCGAGAGGCCAGGGGGCTTCTGACGGATCTCCGTGGAAGAAGGAGCGGCGTTCGGTGCGTGCTCTCGGTGTGCGGGGCGGAGGGTCGTGTGGCGGAGCCACCTGGCTCTCCGCCCCGTGCGGCGAGAGGGCGTGCCGGGCGTCGCGACGCCGCGGAGATCCGTCAGAAGCCCCCTAAGTGCCGGCCGTGTCCCCGGTGAGGTGGAGGAAGACGTCGTCGAGCGTCGGCCGGCGCAACCCGAACTCACCGACCTCGAGTCCGGCGGCGCGCAGCGCGGCGGCGGCACCGGCGACCTCGTCCAGCCCGTCCACGACCCGGACGGTGACGGCGCCCCGCTCCTCGTCGACACGGGGTTCACCGGCCGTGACCGGCGCCAGAGCGGCGACGGCGTCCGGCAGCCGGGTGCGGTCGGCCAGCGTGAACTCCAGCCGCGCCTGCCCCACCTTGCCCTTGAGCTGGTCGGCGGTTCCCTCCGCGATGACCGCGCCGGCGGCGATCAGCACGATCCGGTCGGCGAGCTGGTCGGCCTCCTCCAGGTACTGGGTGGTCAGCAGGACGGTGACGCCTTCGGCGACCAGGCCGCGCACGGCCTTCCACAGCAGGATGCGGCTGGCCGGGTCCAGGCCGGTGGTGGGTTCGTCGAGGAACAGCACGGCCGGCCGTACGACCAGGCAGCTCGCCAGGTCCAGGCGGCGCCGCATGCCGCCCGAGTACGTGCGCACCGGCCGGTCCGCGGCGTCCTGGAGGGCGTACTCCGTCAGCAGCTCGTCGGCGCGGCGCCGGGCGGCCGCCCGGCCGAGGTGCAGCATCCTGCCGATGAGCACCAGGTTCTGCCGCCCGGTCAGGAGTTCGTCCACGGCCGCGTACTGGCCGGCCAGCGCGATGCGGGCACGTACGCCCCGCGGGTCGCGCACCACGTCGTGCCCGGCCACCCGCGCGCTGCCCCCGTCCGGGGGCAGCAGGGTGGACAGCACCCGGACGGTGGTGGTCTTGCCGGCGCCGTTCGGCCCGAGGAGGCCGAGTACGGTGCCGGCGGGCACGGCCAGGTCGAGGCCGTCGAGCGTCGTCCTGCCCTTGTGCTGTTTGCGCAGCCCCGTCGCCTCGATCGCCAGTTCGCTGCTCATGGGCGTCAGCGGCTCGGGCCGGCGGTGCTCCGCTCACGCAGGCTGAGTGGGCGCAGGTCGGTCCAGTTGCTCTCCACGAACGCCACGGCGGCGTCGCGGGTACCGGCCTCCATGGCGACCGTCCACCCGTCGGGGACGGTGGCGAAGGCGGGCCAGATGCTGTGCTGGCCCTCGGTGTTCACCAGGACCATGAAGAAGCCGTCCTGGTCGTCGAAGGGGTTGCTCATGGCGCACGCTCCGTTTCGGGGGTGTGTCGGTGGGGCGGGACGCGCCCGCAGGGGTGTCACGGCGGTACGTATCGATGCTGTACCGGGGTGCTGACCCGCGGCTGACCGCAGCCTGATGGACCGCTCGAGTCCGGCCGGGGCGGAACGAGAGGGAACGGGGCGGAACGGGGCGGAGCCCGGCCGCCGGAGGGGGTGGCGGCCGGGCTCCTGGTCGGGGTGCCGGGCGAGGGCTGTGCGAGGACGTCGGCGGCGGGTCAGAAGCCCGCGGTGCGGTAGCGGCGCAGGGACAGGGAGCAGGCGAGCAGGAACACCGCGCCGGTGGTCAGCGCGACCACGGCCACGGGGTGCTCGGCGGCGAACCCGCCGCCGGTCGCCACGGGGTTGCCCCACAGCTCCCGGCAGGACTGCGCGAGGGCGCTGACCGGATTCCACTCGGCGATCGCGCGCAGCCCCGCGGGGAGGTTCCCGGGTGCCACGAAGGCGCTGGACAGGAACGGCAGGACGGTCACGACCAGGGGGGTGAGCGAACTGATGCTCTCCAGGCTGCGGGAGGCCATCCCGAGCAGCACGCCCACCCACAGCATGACGTAGGAGAACGCGGCGAGCAGGGCGAAGCCGGCGGCGATCTGGGCCGCCCCGGCGTGCGGGCGCCAGCCCAGCAGCAGGCCGAACAGGACGACCGGGACCAGTCCGGCGAGGCCGACCAGCCAGTCCGCGGCGGTGTGCCCGAAGAGGACCGCGCCCCGGGACACCGGCATGGAGCGGAACCGGTCGATGACGCCGCCGCGCATGTCCCCGGCGACGGCGATGGCGGTCGGCCCGATCCCGGCCAGCCCGGCCTGCACGGCCACGCCCGCGAACAGGTACTCCCGGTAGTCGCCGCCGCCCGGTACGGACAGCGAGCGTTCCAGCAGGAAGCCCAGGACCAGCATGGTCAGCAGGGGGTTGAGGGTGATGCCGAGGAAGCGGCCCGGCGCCGCGCGCAGATGGCGCAGGCGCCGCCCGGCCACCGCCGCGGTCTCCTGGAGCGCGGCGGCCAGGCCGGTGGAGCCGTTCCCGGCGGGCACGGTGACGGCCGTGGCGGTGGTCATGCCGTGCCTCCGGCGGGTGCGGAGCCGGTACCGGTCAGGTGGAGCCGCTGGAGCTCGGCGGCGACCGCGGCGCCGATCAGGGCGAGGGCGTCCGGGTGCATCATGTAGTCGTGTGCGCAGGGCACCCGGTGGACGTCGATGCCACCGGCGACGTGCGGCTGCCACAGGGCGCCGCGCGCGGCGATCTCCTCCTCGGTCAGGCCCGCCGAGGCGACGAACAGCTGCAGCCGGCCGTGGAAGGTGCGCGGCTGCCAGTCGCTCAGCGCCTTGCCGTTGGCGCGCATGGTCTCCAGCATCGCCAGGACGCGCTCCTCGCCGAGCGCCGCCATGGGGCTGTTGCCGCGCCGGAGGACGTCCACGACGTCGGCGGCGGTCAGCTCACGGCCGGCGAACTCGTTCTTGTCGTGGCCGACCAGTTCCACCACCCAGCCGAGAAGCGTCTGGTCGTCGCCGACCTCCTCCTGCGGAGTGCGGGGGTAGGAGTCGAGGTCCGCGACGAGACCCACCTCGTCGCCGCCCGCCTCCAGCTGCACGGCGACCTCGTGGACGAGGGAGCCGCCGAAGGACCAGCCCAGCAGGTGGTACGGCCCCTGCGGGCGCAGCTCCTTGATGATCTTCACGTAGGCGGCGGCCATCTCCTCCACGCCGGTGTGCAGCGGGGCCAGTTCGGTGATGCTGGGCGCCTGGATGCCGTAGATGGGGTAGTCGTCGCCGATGTGCCGGGCGAGCCCGACGTACGGCAGGGCGAAGCCGACGCCGCTGTGCAGGCAGATCAGGGGCGGCCGGGTGCCGGTGGGCTTGAGGGTCACCACGGTCGCGAACGGGTCGTTCCCGTCCCCTGAGCCGGCGCCGGTGAGCTGGGCGAACACCTCGTCGATGACCGAGCCCCGCGGCGGGTCCTGCCGTGCCGGGGCCTCCCGCCGGTCGACTTCGGCCGCGAGGGCGGCGACCGTCTGGTGGGTGAAGACGTCGGCGATGCTGATGTCCGCGCCGGCCTTGCGGGCCCGGCTGACGAACTGCATGGAACGGATGGAGTCCATGCCGTTCTCGAAGAAGTTGTCCTCCACCCCGAACGCGGGGCGGCGCAGCACCTCGGCGACGACGCGGGACAGCGCCTCCTCACGCCGGGTGCGGGGCGCGGTGACGGTGCCGTCCTGCGGCGCGTCCTGCGGCTCGGCGGCCGTCTGTGCGGCCGGCGCCTGCGGCCGCGTCCCGGCCGGCTCGGCGGGCACGAGGGTGCCGTCCTGGCGCCTGCGCATCCGCTCGCCGGTACGGAACATCCGGGCGCCGGGCGGGCCGGAGGGCGCGGCCACGAAGTGCGCGGCGGTCTGCCCGGGACGGCCGAGATAGCCGCGGGCCACCAGCGGACCGGCGAGGTACAGCTCGCCGATCCCGTCGGCCGGCACCGGCTCCAGCCGCTCGTCGAGGAGGTGGGCCCGCGTCGGTCCGGCAGGTCGGCCGCCGTCGAGGACACCGGCCGGGACGCGGTCGTCGGCGACGACGGTGGGCGCGCCCTCCACGAGGGCCAGGTGCCGTCCGCCCGGCGCGGGCCGCGCGTCGGACGGCGCATCCAGCCGGACCGGACGGCCGGCCACCAGGGGGGCGAACAGGCCGGTGACGAGCCCGGTGAAGTCCAGCGGCGCCGGCAGTACGGCGGGGGCGCCGGCGTCCGCGGGGAGGGCGGCGGCGCGCAGCACGTGGCCGGCGAGCGCGCGGTGCTCGACGACGGTGCCGAGGAGCCGCCCGTCGTCGTCCGTGGTGTAGACGACGGCGGCCTGGTGGGCGGGCAGGGGCGCGGCGGCGTCGGGCCGCGCCCCGGGCTCCTCGTCGCCGGCCGGGGTGCCGAGCAGCAGCCGGGGGGTGCCCGGCGGCAGCTTCCCGGCGGCCGCCGCCGTGGTGACGACGGCGACGGGGCGGGACTGCGCGGCGAGCGCTTCGATGCGGCCGGCCGGGAGCGCCGGGTCGAGGAGGGTGTACGCGGCGCCCGAGCCGAGGGCGGCGAGGAGCGCGACGACGAGTTCGGGTCCGCGGGGCAGCGCGAGCGCCACGATCCGCTCGGGGCCGGCGCCGAGGGCGCGCAGCCGGTGGGCCAGCCGGCCGGCCTGCTCGGCCAGGTCCCGGTAGCTGAGGGTGGTGCCGGCGCTCAGCAGGGCCGGGGCGTCGGGGGAACGCCGTACGGCGGCCTCGAAAAGCTCCGGCAGAGTGTCCGTCACCGTGTCGGTGTCCGTGGGGTTCCAGTCGGTCAGCACGCGCTGCCGTTCCTTTCCGTCGATGAGGTCGATGGCCGAGAGCCGTACGCCGGGGTCGTCGGCGACGGCCCGGAGCACGCGCAGCAGGCGGTCGGCCAGGCCCTCGGCCGTGGACCGCTCGAACAGGTCGGTGGCGTACTCCAGGACGCCGCGCAGCCGCCCGGTCCCGGTGTCGCCGGAGCGGTCCGTGCCGGGCTCGTCGAACTGGAGCCGCAGGTCGAACTTGGTCATGCGCTGCGGTACCGGTTCGGCGGTCAGTTCCAGGCCGGGCAGTTCGGGCAGCGGGCCCGAGTCCGTGTTCTGGAGCACCAGCATCACCTGGAAGAGCGGGTGCCGGGCCAGTGAGCGGGCCGGCCGCAGGGCGTCCACGATCTGCTCGAAGGGCACGTCCTGGTGCGCGTACGCGGCCAGGTTCGTTTCGCGCACGCGGTCGACGAGCTCCCGGAAGGTGGGGTCGCCCGAGGTGTCGGTGCGCAGCACGAGGGTGTTGACGAAGGTGCCGATCAGCTCGGTGAGGTCCTCGTCGGTCCGGCCCGCGACGGGGCTGCCGAGGGGGATGTCGGTGCCCGCGCCCAGCCGGGTGAGCAGGGTGGCGAAGGCGGCCTGGAGCACCATGAACAGGGTGGCGCCGTTCTCCCGGGCCAGGCCGGTGAGGGCTGCGTGCAGGGCCGGTTCCAGGTGGAACTCGACGCCGTCGCCGCTGTGGCTGGCGATTGGCGGGCGGGCGTAGTCGCGGGGCAGTGCCAGCTCCTCCGGCAGCCCGGCCAGCGTGCGGGTCCAGTGTTCGAGCTGGCCGGCCAGCGGCGAGCCGGGGTCGTCGGCGGAGCCGAGCAGGGCCCGGTGCCAGACGGCGTAGTCGGCGTACTGCACGGGCAGCGGCTGCCAGGCGGGCTCCCGCCCGGCGGTGCGCGCCCGGTAGGCGGTGGTCAGGTCGCGCAGCAGCGGCCCGATCGACCAGCCGTCGAACGCGATGTGGTGGAAGACCAGGAGCAGGACGTACGTCCCCTCCTCCCGCGGGTCGGTGAACAACCGGGCGCGCAGCGGCGTCTCGCGGGTGAGGTCGAAGCCGCGCTCGGCCTCGTCGGCGAGTGCGCCGGGCAGCTCCCGTGCCGTCGCCCGGCGCACCGTGAGGACGGGGTTGCCCGCCGGGGCGGTCAGGACGTGCTGGCGGGGCAGGTCGTCCGGGGCGGGGAAGACGGACCGGAGCACTTCGTGCCGGTCGGCCAGGTCGTCGAGCGCGGCCTGGAGGGCGCCGGCGTCCAGACCGCCGGTGAGGCGGAGCGCGAACGGCACGTTGTAGGTGCCGCGGCCGCCGTCGCCCTGCTCCAGGCGGTTGGCGAACCAGAGCCGCTGCTGGGCGTGGGAGAGCGGGGCCTCCTGCCCGGCGGGCCGGCGCGGTGCGAGCCGGGGCGTGCCCCGTGTGCCGGCCGCCGCTTCGGCGGCCCGCTCGGCGAGGCCGGCGACGGTCCGGGCCTCGAACAGCGCCCGGATCGGCAGGTCGATCCCGAGCAGGGCGCGGGCCCGGCCGGCCACCCGGGTGGCGAGCAGGGAGTGACCGCCCGCCGCGAAGAAGTCCTCGTCGACGCCGACGTGCTCGACACCCAGGATCTCCGCGAACAGACCGGCGATGATCTCCTCGGCGGGTGTGCGGGGTGCCCGCCCGCCCGCGGACCGCCCGGCGCTCTCCGGCACCGGCAGTGCCTTGCGGTCGACCTTGCCCTGCGCGGTGAGCGGCAGCGCGTCCAGCACGGCGAACGCGGACGGCACCATGTGCTGCGGGAGCGTCGCGGCGACGTGCTCGCGGACCGCGTCCACCAGGCCGGGCCGCGCGTCCCCGGCGACCAGGTGGGCCACCAGGCGCTTGTCCTGCGGGCCGGGTTCGTGGACGGTGACGACCGCCGCGGTGACGTCCGGGTGGGACGCCAGGGCCGCCTCGATCTCGCCGAGTTCGACGCGGTAGCCGCGGAGCTGGATCTGGTCGTCGCCGCGGCCGGCGTAGTCGAGCCGGCCGTCCGGCAGCCACCGCACCAGGTCGCCGGTGCGGTACATGCGGCTGCCGGGCGGGCCGTACGGGTCGGCGACGAAGCGGGCGGCGGTCAGGCCGGGCCGGCCCAGGTAGCCGCGGGCGAGGCCGCCCGCGACGTACAGCTCGCCGAGGACGCCGACGGGCGCCGGCCGCAGGTCGCGGTCGAGCACGTACACCCGGTGGGCGGCGGTCGGACGGCCGATGGGCGGGCGCTCGCCGCCGGTCAGCGGGCCGTCGACGGTGGAGGCGACGACGGCCTCGGTCGGCCCGTACCCGTTGAACATGCGCACCCGCGACGACCAGCGGGCCGCCACCTCGGGCGGGCATGCCTCGCCCGCCACCGCCAGGGTCAGCCCGGCCGGCAGCTCGGCCCCTTCGGGCAGGGCGCCCGCGACGACCGGGGGCAGTCCGGCGAGGGTCACCCCGCAGTCGTTGATGAGGTCCACCAGCGGCTGTCCGGGATCGCGGCACTCGTCGTCGGCGAGGACCAGGGCACCGCCGTTGAAGAGGGCGAGTCCCAGCTCCCACGCGGAGGCGTCGAAGCTGAACGACGCGAACTGCAGCACCCTGGTGTGCCGGCCGAGCCCGAACCGCTCGGTCAGCGCGGCCACCATGGCGGTGAACCCGGCGTGGTCCACCACGACGCCCTTGGGGCGGCCGGTGGAGCCGGACGTGTAGATGGTGTAGGCGGCGTTGTCCGGGCCGAGGACCGCGGTGCGGTCGGCGTCGGTGAGGTCGGCGGCGGGCAGCCGGCCGAGGGCCCCGGCCGTGCCCGCGCCGTCGAGGACGACGACGTCCGTGCCGGTGGCGGGCAGGTCCAGGACCAGCTCGGCCACCGTGACCAGGACCGCCGGCCGGGCGTCGGCCAGCATGTGGGCGATGCGGTCGGCGGGGTAGGCCGCGTCGATCGGCAGGTAGGCCGCGCCCGCCTTGAGCGTCGCCAGGGCGCCGACCACCATGTCCGGGGTGCGCGGCAGGGCGAGCGCCACCAGGTGCTCGGGGCCGACGCCGCGGGCCGCGAGCAGCCGGGCCAGCCGGTTGGCGCGGGCGTTGACCTCCGCGTAGGTGATCTCCTCGCCGTCGAAGAGCACGGCCGGTGCGTCCGGGGTGCGGGCCGCCCACTCCTCGAACAGGGCGGTGGCCGTGGTGCGCGGGGCGCGGGTGACGCGGCCGGCCCAGTCGCCGAGGAGGGTGTGCCGCTCGTCGTCGGTGAGCACGTCGAGGCGGCCGACCGGCTCGTCGGGGTGCTCCACGACGGTGCGCAGCAGCCGTACGAAGCGTTCGCCGATCTCCTCGGCCCGGCCGCGGCCCACCACGTCGGGGGCGTACTGGATCCGGAGGTCCAGCCCGTCACCGGGGTGGACGGAGAGCGCGAACGGGTATTCGGCGACGACCTTGGCGTGGCTGCCGCGGAAGGCGAGCCCGGGGACGAGGCCGTCGAGGGCGCCGACGTCGGCCATCGGGTAGTTGTTGTAGGTGACGACGGTGTCGAACAGCTCGCCGGCCCCGGCCAGGTGCTGCACCTCGGCGAGGCCCAGGTGCTGGTGCGCCGCCAGCGCGAACTGCTGCTCCTGCAGGGCGGTGAGGAGGTCGGGCAGGGTGCGCGCCGGGTCCAGGACGACCCGCACGGGCAGGGTGTTCAGGAAGGAGCCGACCATCGACTCCACCCCGGGCAGGTCGGCGGGGCGGCCGGAGTTGACGGCGCCGAACACCACGTCGCGGCGGCCGGTGAGGCGCCCGAGGAGCACCGCCCAGGCGCCCTGGACGACGGTGTTGAGGGTCAGTCCGTGCCCACGGGCCCAGGTGGTGAGGCGGGCGGTGAGTTCCGCGTCCGCCCCGGTGCGCAGTTCGCCGGGCACGGCGTGGCCGCGCGCGCGGGCCGGCGCGGCGGACTGGACGAGCCGGGTGGCGTCCTCGACCCCGTCGAGCACGGTCTTCCACGCCGCCCGCGCCTCGCCCTCGTCGCGTTCGGCCAGCCATGCCGCGTACGTGCGGTACGGGGCGGCCTCGGGCAGCGCGGCGGCGGCGGACGCGTCGTCCGCGCCCTCGGCGTAGCGCGCGTACAGGGTGAACAGCTCCTGCGCGAAGACCGCCATGGACCAGCCGTCGACCAGGGCGTGGTGCACGGACCACAGCAGCCGGTGGCCGGTCTTTCCGGTGCGCACGACCGTGAAGCGGACGAGCGGGGCGCTGCGGACGTCGAAGCGCCGGGTGAGTTCGGCGTCGGTGACGCGGTCCAGTTCCGCGGCGAGTCGGTCGGCGGGCAGACCGCTCAGGTCCATTTCCCGCCAGCCGACGGTGGCCTCCTCGGGCACGACCTGCACGCGGTCCCCGCCGCCGGGGCGGTCGGGGAAGCAGGCGCGCAGGTTGGGGTGGCGGCGCAGCAGCGCGTCGGCGGCCCGGCGCAGGGCGGCGGGGTCGAGCGGGCCCTCGGTGTCCACGCCGATCTGCAGGGTGTAGGGGTCGACGTCGTCGGTGTCGTACTCGGCGGAGAACAGCAGGCCCTGCTGGAGCGGGGAGGCGGGCAGGACGTCGGTGATCGGGCCGAGGGCGCGCTCGAACTCCTCGATCTCCTGCTGGCCGAGGGCGACCAGCGGGAAGTCGGACGGGGTGCGCCCGTGCGCGGCGCCGGTGTCCGCGTGGGCGGCGATGGCCTCCAGGGCGCGGAACCAGCCGCGGGCCAGCGCGTCGGCGTCGTCCTCGCCGAGCAGTTCGCCGGCGTAGGTCCACTCGGCGACGAGGACCGGGCCGAGGGGGCGTTCCTCGACGAGGCAGGAGAGTTCCACCACGTGCCGCAGCGGCGTGTCGGGGTGGGCGCCGAGGCCGACGACGGCGTCCGCTCCGTCGAGCGTCCAGTCGCCGCCTCCCTCCGCGTCCGGGGCACCGAAGCGGCCGAGGTAGTTGAAGCCGACCTGCGGCACGGGGAAGCGGGCGAGGACGCCCTGGGTCTGCGGGTTGAGGTGGCGCAGCAGTCCGAAGCCGAGGCCGTGGTCGGGCAGCTCCCGCAGCCGCTCCTTGACCCGCTTCAGGGTGGCGCCGACGTCCGGCAGGCCGGTGCCGGTGCCGGCGACGGGTTCCAGGCGGACGGGGAAGCTGCTGGTGAACCAGCCGACGGTGCGCGACAGGTCCTGTCCCTCGGCGAACTCCTCCCGGCCGTGCCCTTCGATCTCGACGACCAGCCCCGGGGCGTCGGCCCCGCGACGGCCGCGCCACTCGGCGAAGGCCAGGGCCAGGCCGGTGAGCAGGACGTCGTTGGCGTCGGCGTGCAGTGCGGCGGGGGCGCCGGTGAGCACCGCGGCGGTCGGGCCGGCGGGCAGCTCGGCGCGCAGCCGGCGTGCGGTGGCGTGCCGGTCGCGGGCCGGGTCGAGCGGCCGGCCGCCCAGCGCCGGGTCGGGTCCGGACAGCTGCGAGCGCCACAGCGGCAGTTCACCGACCCGGCGGGTGCTGCGGGCGTGTCCGGACAGTTCCCGGGACCAGCGGCGCAGCGAGGTCGGCACGGGGTCCAGGCCGGGTTCGCGTCCGGCGGCCAGGGCGTCGAAGGCCGCCTCGAGGTCGGGAAGGAGGATGCGCCAGGACACCCCGTCCACGGCGAGGTGGTGGACGACCAGGAGGAGCCGGCCGGGCAGTCCGGGCCCGCGGTCGAGGTGGACGGCGCGCAGGACGGTGCCGTCCTGGGGGGCGAGGAGGGCCCTGGCCTCGGCCGCCCGGGCGGCGCACTGCTCGGCGAGCGGCGTGCCGTCCGCGGTCGCGTGCGTGAGCAGGGCGTCGGCGCGCACCTCACCGGCCGGGCGGACCTCCAGGGTCCACAGGCCGGGTACGGGCACGGTCAGGCGCAGGCGCAGGGCGTCGTGCCGGTCGAGCACGGCCTGGAGGGCGGCGGTGAGCCGGCCGGTGGTGGCGCCGGCGGGCACCCGGACGGCGACGTACTGGCTGTACTCGCGGGCCGGGGCGGTGAGGCCGGTGGTGTCCTCGGCCGCGTCGCCGGCCGCGAGGTCCTCGCGCAGCTGGTGGGCGACGGGCAGCAGTTCCGTCTCGCCGGTGCCGTCGTCCTCGGGTGCGGCCGGGCGGGCGGCGTCCGGCGGGGGCACGGCCGCGGCGATGGCCGCCGCCGTACGGTGCTCGAAGACGTGGCGGGCGGTGAGGGTGAGTCCCGCGCGCCGGGCGCGGGCCACGACCTGGATGGCGCTGATGCTGTCGCCGCCGGCGGAGAAGAAGTTGTCGTCGGGGCCGACCGCGGGCACGCCCAGCACCTCGGCCATGGCGGCGACGAGGATCTCCTCGGCGTGACCGCGCGGGGTGGCGACCGCCGCCGGGGCCTGGAAGTCCGGTGCGGGCAGCGCCTTGCGGTCGACCTTGCCGTGCGGGGTGAGCGGCAGCGCCGGCAGGTGCAGGAACCGGGCGGGCACCATGTACGCGGGCAACCGCTGCGACAGGTCCTCGCGCAGCCTTGCCGGATCGGCGCCGGCGCCGCGGGCGACGACGTACGCCGTGAGGCTCTTGCGGCCGTGGGGATCGGTGTGGACGGCGACCGCGGTGTCCTGCACCGGGGGCAGGGCGCGCAGGGCGGCCTCGATCTCGCCGAGTTCGATGCGGTGGCCGCGCACCTTGACCTGGTGGTCGAGGCGTTCGAGGAACTCGAACCGGCCGTCGGGGTGCAGGACGACCCGGTCTCCGGTGCGGTACATACGGGTGCCGGGCGGGCCGAACGGGTCGGCGACGAAGACGGTGGCGGTGCGGACCGGGTCGCCGAGGTAGCCGCGGCCGACGCCCGCCCCGGCGACGTACAGCTCGCCGGGGGTGCCCTGGGGGACGGGGCGCAGTTCGTCGTCGAGGACGACGAGGCGGGTGTTGCGCACGGTACGGCCGATGGGGGCGCCGGCGCGGCCGGCGGGTACGTCGCCGGGGCCGAGGACGGCGTGGGTGACGTCGTCGGAGCACTCGGTGGGCCCATAGGCGTTGATCAGCGGGATGTGCGGGAACCGGGCGGCCCAGCGGGCGCACAGGTCGGCGGGGAGCGCCTCGCCGGTGACCATCAGGCGGCGCAGCGCGCCGAGCCGTGGCGTGGTGCCGGTCTCGTCCCACGCGTCGAGGGCGGCCCGCAGCAGGGACGGCACGACTTCGAGGACGGTGACGCCCTCCTCCTCGGCGAGCGCGAACAGCGGCTCGGGGTCGGCGGCGGTGGCCCGGCCGACGACGCGGACCCGGCCGCCGACCAGGAGCGGGGCGAGCATCTGCCAGACGGAGATGTCGAAGGAGACGGGCGCGTTCTGGACGAGGGTGTCGGCCTCGGTCAGGTCCAGGTCCTCGATCTTGGCGAGGAGGTGGTTGGCCATGCCGGCGCGGTGCACCATGGCGCCTTTGGGCCGGCCCGTGGAGCCCGAGGTGAAGATCGTGTAGGCGAGGTCGAGGTCGTGGCCCAGGGGCTCGGGAAGGGTGTCGCGGGCCTCCTCGGCGCCGTCCAGGACGACGATCCGCGCCCCGGTGCCGGCGCTGTGGGCCACGCGGGCGGCCAGCTCGCGGTGGGTGCCGTCGGTCACGAGGGTGGTGGCCGCGCAGTCGTGCAGCAGGTCCGCGAGCCGCGCCTCGGGGGCCTGGACGTCCAGCGGCACGTAGGAGCCGCCCGCGCCGAGCGCCGCGAGGACCGCGGTGACGAAACCGGCGCCGGGGGCGGCCAGGACGGCGGTGGCCCCGCTGTCCAGGCGGCGGCCGAGGGCGCCGGCCCGGCCGATGAGGGCCCGGTAGGTGAGCGGTCCCTCGTCGTCGAGCACCGCGACGCCGTCGGGGTACATGTCCGCGGTGCGGCGGACGCGGGCCACGACGCCTTCGAAGGGGGTGGTGTCGACGGGGCCGGCGCCGGCGGCGAGCAGGGCGCACAGCTCGTCGGCGCGCAGGGTGCCGATGCGTCCGAGCGGTGTGTCCGCGTCGGCGGTGACGAACGCCTCGGTGAACCGGCGCAGTTCGCGGGCGTGCTCGCCGATCTCGTCGGCCGTGTACAGACCGCGGTTGCCGCTCAGGTGGACGGTGCAGCCGCCGTCGGCGGAGTCCACGACGGTGAGTTCGAGGTCGTCGATGAGGCCGGTGGACAGGTTGTCGACCGTGACCTCACACGGGCCGAGCGCCATCGTGGTCTGCTGGGGCAGGATGTTGACGAGCGGGCCGAAGGGCCGCCGGTCGTCGCTGTGCAGCCCCATGGCGCGCCGGATGCGGCTGACCCGGTGCCGCTGGTGCTTCAGCACCCGGGTGAACTCGCGGGACGTCCGGGCCAGCAGGCCGTCGCGGGTGGTCCACGGGTCCACGCGCACGGCGAGCGGCAGGGTGTTGGCGACCATGCCCGGCACGGCACGCATGAGGGCGCCGACGCGCGTGGTGACGGGCACGGTGAGCAGGACGTCGCGCCGCCCGGTGCGGCGCTGGGCGTAGGCGGCGACGGCGGCCATGACGACGGTCGGCCAGGTCACGGAGGACCGCCGGGCCAGGCCGCGCAGGGCGCCCGTGATGTCCGGCGGCAGGGTGAAGCCGTCCCGTACGAAGCCGGGCAGCGGTTCGCGGGTCCCGTCCGAGAGGGTCAGCGGTTCGGGTGCGACGGGGAAGCGGGCGTCCCAGTAGGCGGCGTCGCGCGCGGCCGGCGCGGAGCCGTCGTAGGCCCGCTCGGCCTCCACCAGGGCACTCAGCGGGGGCAGCGCGCCGGGCGCGGGGTCCTCGCCGGCGAGCAGCGCCTGGTAGATCTCCGCCAGGCGCCGCCAGAAGACGACCTGGCTGTAGCCGTCGCACAGGAAGTGGTGGATGCACATGTAGAACAGCGCGCGCTCGTCGCCGACGTGGATCAGGGCGAGCCGGAACAGGGGGAAGTCGCCGAGCGTGAACGGCTCGTCGAGGTCGCGCGCCATCCACGCGCGTGCGGCGGCGACGGGGTCGTCCTCGGCGCCGAGGTCCAGCTCCTCGTACGGCAGCCGCCGCAGCGGTTCGATCCGCTGCGCGGGCCGCCCGTCGCCGACGAACCGGGAGCGCATGCAGTGTGCCTCGTCGGCGAGCCGGGCGGCGGCCCTGCGGAACAGGGCGGCGTCCAGCGGGCCGCGGATGTCGAGGTAGCCGGCCGTGTTGTACGCGAGACCCGCGCCGGAGAGCTGCTCGTCGAACCAGATGTCCGCCTGCCCGGCGGTCAGCGGCAGCTCCTGCGGGACCTCGGTGCGGACGGGAGTGTCGGTCATGGGGTTCCCCTGCTCGGTAGGCTCGGGACGCCGGTGTCCCGTGCTGTGTGGTCCAGGACGCCGGCGCCGTAGATCTCCTCGACCCACTGGTCGTTGTAGATCGTGTCCAGGTAGCGGTCCCCGAGGTCGGGGGCGATGGCCACGGCGGTCATGCCGTCGGTACGGCCGTGGCGTTCCAGCCAGCTGACGGCTCCGCTGACGACGGTCCCCGTGGAGCCGCCGAACAGGAAGCCCCGGTCGGCGAGGGCGCGGCAGGTCCGCAGCGTGTCCGGCTCGGCGACGTGCACGACGTCGTCGACGTAGGACTCGTCGAGGATCTGCGGGCGGACGCCGGTGCCCAGGCCCGGGATGGAGCGCGGGCCCGGAGGCGTGCCGAAGGTGACCGAGCCGACCGAGTCGACCGCCACGATCCGCACGGACGGCTTGGTGTGGCGCAGGTAGCGGGCCGTGCCCATGAGGGTGCCGGTCGTGCCGGCGCCCACGAAGACCACGTCGAGTTCGGGGAAGCTCTTGAGCACCTCGGGTCCGGTGGTCTGGAAGTGGGCGAGCCAGTTGCCGGGGTTGAGGTACTGGTTGAGCCAGACGTGGCCGGGACGCTCGGCGACCAGGCGCTTGACGTGCCGGATGCGGGCGCCGAGCAGCCCGTCCTCGGGGTGCGGTTCGGTGATGACGTGTACCTCGGTGCCCAGGGCTTCCATCAGGCGGCGGGCTCCGAGGGTGCAGCGGCTGTCCGTCACGCAGGTGAAGCGGTAGCCCTTGCTGCCGGCGAGCAGGCTGATGGCGACGCCCATGTTGCCCGACGAGCTCTCCACGAGCCCGTCACCGGGGCGCAGTTCGCCGCTGCGCTCGGCCCTGGCGATCATCTCGGCCGCTGCCTTGAGTTTGATCGATCCGGCGAAGTTGAATCCCTCGCACTTGAGGTGGAGCGGACGACCGGAGATCCACTGGAGGTCGACGTAGAGATCGTCGACGTTGAAGTCCTCGGGGGCGGATATGACTGGCACAGGACGACTCCCACCCGCGGCCACCAGGCCGCAGCTCAGCTCTTCCCATAGCGGTCGAGTTCGTCGAAGAACCCGGCCGTGACCGCGAGTTCGCCGCTGCGGGCGACCTCGTCGTAGACGAACCTGCCGACGGCGAGGTCCAGCACGCCGAGCCCGAACGGCGAGAACACCAGCGGCCGGCCGCCCTCGGGGCGCACCGCGCCGGTCAGGACGTCGCACAGGGTCCCGTCGAGGAAGTCGCGGTTGCCGGTGCGCTCTTCGGCCAGGTGCACGGACGTGCCGGCCTTCAGGCAGTGTTCGACGTCGTCCACCACGTTGACGGCGTCGAGGACGACCTCGGGGGCGAGGTCGCGCAGTGAGACGTTGAGGACCAGCGGGGCGTGCGCGAACCAGGCGGGGTCGCTCAGGTACGGGGTGCCGGCGACGGTCGCGAGGACGACCAGGTCGCAGGAGCGGACCAGGCTCTCGGCGCTGTCGTGCACCACGACGGGCGTGCCGCCGTGCGGGCCGCGCCCGAGGTAGCCGCGGAACGCCTCGGCGTGCTCTGTCTTCAGGTCGTGCACGCCGATCTCGTCGAACTCCCAGCCGGTGGCGGCGAGATAGGTGTGGATGAAGCGCCCGATCAGCCCGGCGCCGATGAACCCGACACGGCGTGGCCGCGCACCGCCGCGGGCCCGGCTCAGCGCGTCCGCGGCCAGTGCCGCCGAGGCGGCGGTGCGGGAGGCGCTGATGACGGAGGACTCCAGGCAGGCGTACGGGTAGCCGGTGACGGGGTCGTTGAGGATCAGCACCGCGGAGGCGCGGGGCAGGCCGGAGGCGACGTTCGCCGGGAAGCTGGAGATCCACTTGATGCCGTCGACGGCTCCGTCGCCGCCCAGCGAGGCGGGCAGCGCGATGATCCGCGCGTCCGGACGGTCGGGGAAGCGCAGGAAGTACGAGTCCGGGTTGACCGTCCCGCCGGCCCCGTGCAGCCGGTAGGCCGCTTCGACCAGGCCGACGACCTGCTTCTCCCTTCCGGTGAGGACGGCGTTGACCTGAGCTCCTGGAACTACGGCGAACGTCGGCCGGGCCACCGGCCCCGCCCCCGAGTGCGTCACCGGCATCTTGCTCCACGCTCCCTGACACGGCGATACGGACACCGCACATGCTGGGCAGCGGCACTGACCGCCCGCTGACACCCAGCTGACCCGTGCCGAGGGGCCCGCGCCGGCGGGCACGGCCGGTCAGTCCGGTGTCAGCGGTGCGTCAGCCCGGCTCCCTAGCGTGCGGCGCATGACCTCATTGGTGGCGGTGTCGAGTCATCTGCCGGAGACCGTGCCGGTGGATGCGCTGAAGGAATCCCTGGGCCTCGGCGACCAGCAGGTGCGCCGGTTCACCCGGCTCTACGGGCTGGAGCGGATCTGCAAGGCGCCCGAGCGGCCCGAGAGCGAGCTGCTGCTCGCCGCGGCCGGGAAGCTGGAGGGGCTGGCCGGCCAGGAGGACCGGGTCCGCTACGTGATCCGGGCGAAGGGCCTGCGCACCACCGCCCCGTACCCCGTCAATCCGCTGCGGGAGGTGCGGGACGCGCTGGGGCTGCGCCACGCGCGGACGTTCGCGGTGGCCGACCACGGCTGCGCCACGGGCCTGCTCGCCCTCGACGTGGCCGGCACGCTCCTGGAGGCGGACGGCGACCCCGACGCGCTGGCGCTGATCCTCGCCGGCGACAAGACGCTCACGCCCTTCTCGCAGTGGGTCGCCGACGTGTCGATCATGAGCGAGGCGACGGCGGCCGTACTGGTCGGCCCGGGCGGAGGGCGGGACCGGCTGGCCGGTTACGCGGCCCGCATCCACGGTCGCGAGGACGGCCTCATCGATCTGGCGGGCGACCTGGCCAAGGAGGCCGTGCGCCTCTACCAGGACGCCCTGGAGGAGGTCGTCACGGCGGCGCTGGACGAAGCCGGCATCGGTGTCGGTGACCTGGCGCTCGTCCTGCCGCACAACGTCAACCGGGTCTCCTGGACGGTGGCCGCCAAGAACCTGGGCATCCCGGCGGGTGCCATGTACCTGGACAACATCGCGGCCGCCGCCCACTGCTTCTGCGCCGACCCCTTCATCAACTACCGCTCCGTGCGCGACCTCGGCCTGCTCAAGCCGGGTGACCACTACCTGATGACCTCGGCGGGGCTGGGCCAGTCCTTCGCCGCGGCCGTATTCCAGCACTAGCGAGGACGACGACATGGACGAACAGGTGGCCGGCTTCGGACGCCGGCTCAAGCGCGCCGTGACCGGCGCCGACGACACGCCCCTGGTGTTCCTCGGCAACTTCGAGGTCGAGGAGGTGTGGGCCCGCGGCGAGCACACGCTGCCGCGGTTCTCCGCCGACTCGGGCAGCGCGGTGGTCAACCGCATGGACGAGTTCGCGCTGCTGCTCGCGGGCGAGGACGACCACGTGGTCCTCAAGACCGCGCCCGACCCGGCCTACCTGGCCCACCTGGAGCGGCTCGGGCTCGGCCTGCCGACCGTCCACGTCGTGGCCGGCCAGGACGCGCAGCGCAAGGTCACCGAGGACGTCCTCGCCGACCCCGCGCTGCTGGACACGCTGCGCGGGCTCGCCGCCGACGGCGCCCGGCTCGCGCCGCACGGGGTCTCGGTGCTGGAGGAGGAGCTGTCCGCCCGTACCGGCATGGCGCTCGCCGCCCCCGGGGCCGGGCTGTGCAAGGCGGTCAACAGCAAGATCTACAGCCGCCGGGTCGCCGGCGAACTGGGCGTGCGCCAGCCGGTCGGCTGGACCTGCGAGAGCGTCGAGGAGCTGGCCGAGGCCCTGGACCGGGCCCGCGAGTTGCTGGCTCAGGGCCGCCGCACGGTCGTCAAGGAGGCGTTCGGGGTCTCCGGCAAGGGCATCGTGGTGCTGGAGAACGAACGCTGGATGGACCGGGTGCTGCGCATGGTGCGCCAGCGCGTGGAACGCTCGGGACAGCCGCGGATCGCCTTCCTGGTCGAGGAGTGGGTTCCCCACCAGGGCGACCTGAACTACCAGTTCACGGTGGGCCGGGACGGCTCCGTGCACGTCGACTTCGTCAAGCGGGCGGTCACCGAGGGCGGTGTCCACAAGGGCCACCGCTTCCCGGCCCGGCTCTCCCCCGCCCAGGACGCGGTGCTGCGCGAGACCGCGCAGCTGCTGGGCAAGCGGCTGGCCGCCGACGGCTACGCGGGCGTGGTCGGCGTGGACGCCCTGCTGGACGGGGACGACGCGGTGTGGCCGGTGATCGAGATCAACGCCCGCAACAACATGTCCACATACCAGGTGCGCCTGCAGGAGCGCTTCGTGGGGCCCGGCAGGCTCGCCCTGGCCCGGCACTACCCGGTGCGGCTGACCCGGCCGCTGGGCTTCGGCGCCCTGCGGGACCTGCTCGGCGACCTGCTGCTGACCGAGTCCGGCGGCTCGGGGCTGCTGGTCAACAACTACGCGACCGTCAACGCGGGCGGCCAGGCCGTGGCCCCCGGCGACTCCTTCGACGGGCGTCTCTACGGAATCGCGGTGGCCTCGTCGGCGGACGAGCTGACCGCACTCGACGAGGGCGTCACCGCCCGGCTGCTGGCAGGAGGAGTGGGCCATGCCCGTTGAACACACCGTGCAGGGCATCGGGATCACCGAACTGGCCGAACGGTTCGGCACACCGCTGTACGTCTACGACGGCGACGGACTGCGTGAGCGGATCACCACCGTCCGGGAGCGGCTGCACCCGCGTCTGGAGGTGTTCTTCTCCCTCAAGTCCAACCCGAACGTCGCCGTGTGCGCGCTGCTGCACGCGCACGGCGCGCGCGCCGAGATCTCGTCGCTCACGGAGCTGGCCACGGCGCGCCGCGCCGGGGTGGCCCCGCACGACATCGTCTTCCTCGGCCCGGGCAAGAGCCGTGCCGAGCTGGCCGCCTGTCTGGACGAGGACGTCGCCTTCGTCATCTGCGAGTCCTTCGGCGAACTGGAGCTCGTCGACCGGCTGGCGCGCGAGCGCGCGGTGACGGCCCGGGTGGCGCTGCGGGTCAACCCGGAGTTCGCGGTGAAGGGCTCGGGGCTGACCATGGGCGGCAAGCCCCGGCAGTTCGGCATCGACGAGGCCCAGCTGCGCGATCCCGCGGCGCGGCGGGTGCTGGCCGGCCTGACCCATGTGCGGGTCTGCGGCGTGCAGGTCTACATGGGCACGCGCATCCTGAGCGAGGAAGCCGTCGCCGAGAACACCCGGCGCATCCTGGACCTGGCGGAGAGCCTGTCGGCGCACCTCGGTTTCCCCCTGGACCTGGTGGACGTCGGCGGCGGCCTGGGCGTGGCGTACTTCGAGAACGAGAAGGACCTGGACTTCGGCCTCCTCGCGGAGCTGGTCAACCCCGCGCTGGACGCGTTCGTGCGCCGTCACCCCACGACGCGGATGGTGATGGAGCTCGGCCGTTACCTGACGGCGCCCTTCGGCACGTACACCACCCGCGTGCGCTATGTGAAGCAGTCGATGGGCGAGAACTTCGCGGTGGCGGACGGGGGCACCAACCACCACATGGCGGCCGTGGGCATCGGCTCCTTCGTCAAGCGCAACTTCCCGATGCGGGTGCTCAACCGGCTGGACGAGCCGGCGACCGGCGAGTGGAACGTCACCGGCCCGCTGTGCACCCCGAACGACACGCTGGGCAAGAAGGTGCCGCTGCCCGCGGTCCGGCCCGGCGACCTGATCGGCGTGGACTGCTCCGGCGCGTACGGGCCGAGCGCGTCGCCCGTGCTCTTCCTCAGCCACGGCCACCCGGCCGAGGTGCTCGTCCTGGACGGGCAGGCGCACCTGGTGCGCGAGCGGGACCGGCCCGACGACCTGCTGCGCAACCAGCGGCTGCCCGGGCCGGAGCTGCTCGCCCGGACCGGCGCGACCGGGTGACCGGGGCCCGCCCCGGGACCGGCGTACGTCTTCCCCTCTCCTCTTCCGAAAGGACCGCTGTCGCCATGTCTGACACCGTCTCCCTCGCGCAGGACACCGACGCCCGCACGCGGGTCGTGGGGGCCATATCCGCGTCGCTGGCCGAGGTCCTCGGCCACGACCTGCCGGAACTGACCGAGGACTCCCGCCTGTTCGACCAGGTCGGCCTGGACTCCAGCGGCGTGTTCGAGCTGCTGATGGGCCTGGAGGACGCGCTCGGCATCGAGCTGGACACCGACCACCTGGAGATGAGCCACTTCGAGTCGGCGCGCACGCTGGCCGACTTCCTGCTCTCCGAGATGGGCGGCTGAGCGTGTACCGCACCTCGGGGGCGCCCGCGGCGCACGGGTCCGGCCCCGTGCCCGCGCTGCGCCTGCAACGGGTCGTGCACCAGGTCTTCCCGGCCGGTGCGAGCCGGATCGACGACGACTTCTCCGCCCGGCACTTCGCGGACATCGCCGGCGAGTACGGCCGTCCCTACCGGCCGGAGCTCGCGCCCTCGGGCGCGGGCAACACCTTCGCGGCCATGGCACGGACGCTGGTGGAGTCGCTGGGCCGGGACGCGGCGGAGGTGGACGTGGCGGTCGTCGCGCACGCCACCCCGGACCTGGACTGCCGGTACGCCGCCACCACGTACCTGTCGGAGGCGTGGCCGCACGGACCGCTCGCCTTCGGCGTGTCGGAGCAGGGCGGCGTCACGCCGTTCACGGCTCTGCGGGTGGCGGCCGGGTACGTGCGGCGCCACGCGCTGCGGCAGGCGCTGGTGCTGGTGCTGGACCAGGCGACGCTGCCGTACGACACGCGGGGTGCCGTGCTTAGCGGCGACGCGGGAGTCGCGCTGCTGCTGTCGGCGGACGGCGCGCCGGGGCCGCGGCCGCGGGTGCGGCAGCTCTCCGGTGTGGCGCCCGGCGAGGTCCGGTCCCTGCTGGCGCGGGAGCTGGCCCCCTTCGGGGAGGACGTCACGGTGGTGGCGGGCGCGGGCATCGTGCCGGAGCGCGATCTGCCCGCGGGGCCGGCACGGGTGCGCCGGGCCGCCGAGGGTTTCCCCTGCTCGGCGCTGTGGGCGCACCTGCCGGCCGACGGCACGCCGGAACAGCCCCTGGTGCTGGCCGAGTACGACCCGGCCGGCGGCGACCTGGGCCTGTGCGCGGTGGTGCCTCAGGGCGTGCCGGCCGCGCCCGTGGGGGCGGCACGGTGAGCGGGGCGGCCGGCGCCGCGGGCGGGACGTTCTGGGAGCGGTGTCACCGGCTCGCCCGCGACGAGGGTCTCGCGCCCGCGCTGGAGGCGCTGTCCGGGGAGGTGCTGCCGGGACTGCTGCCGTGCGGACCGCACGGGCACGCGGTGGTGACGCCGCGGACGTTGCTGAAGGCCGAACGGGCCTGGTGCGCGGGGCGGCCGGCCGAGCTGCAGCCGGGCGGTCCCGAGGAGCTGTGGTCGGTGGAGCTGCCGGGCGGCGCCGTGGTGATGGTCCGCCAGGACGTGGCCGGAGCCGCGGGGTACGGGCCGCCCGACCGGCGGGCCGGCTGGTCGCTCGGACTGGTCTGGCTGCGCCTGGGGCTGTCGGAGTCGCTGCGCGAGGGCGTGGTGGCGCATCTGCGGGGCCGTACGGCCGGTGACGTGCCGCTGCTGCAACAGCAGATGGTGAAGGCGGCGGTGGCGGACGTGCTGGTCGAGCACCTGGAGGTCCGTGCGGTGCTGACCGGGGCCGCGGAGGGACGGCTGCCGCCGCCGGTGCTGGAGGACCTGCAGCGGCGGCTGACGGACGCCGACCGGGCCCAGGTCCAGTTGCTGGGCGCCGGCGGGTATCTGGCGGACGGTCCCGGTCAAGTCGCCTACGTCTCCGAACTGTTGGCCGAGGCGTACGCGATGGCGCCGAAGCCGGAGGAGCCGGCCGTACGGGCCGGGGCGAGCGGATGGAGATGCTGGTAGGCACCGGTTCGGGCACGAGGGCCGGGGTGCGTGGACGCACCCCGGCCCTTCTCTTCGCCCGCTCGCCGGAGCGCATACTTCCGGACAGCTTCGGCCGGTTCGCTTCCTACAGTTGACGGCCCGACACAACACCTGTCAGATTTGACTTACACGTTAAAGCGCGGCCTGTCATGGTCGCCGGTGCAGGTGATCTGAGGCTCCGAGGAGCCGGCCCCGCGAAGAGGCGTCGAACCGGAAGCACCCACCCGAACCCCGAACCCGGAAATGGGGAGTCTGCGATGGAACAGCGGTTAACGGTCCGGACGGCCATGTGGAGCGCCCGCCACCCATGGCGCGCGCTGGCCTGCTGGCTGATGCTCGTCATCGCCTGTCTGGCCCTGGGCGCCCAGGCCGGCACCCGGTCCGCCGACAGCGTCGACTACCGGGTCGGCGAGGCCGGCCGCGCCGAGGAGATCGCGGAACGGGGCGGCATCCTCGACCCGTTGGAGGAGAAGGTCCTGATCACCGCCCGGGAGGGCGAGAAGCTGGACCGCGCCGCGGCCGGCGCCGCGGCACGCGACGCGGTGCAGCGGATGACCGGCGCCCCCTCCGTCGCGAAGGTCGGCGACCCGGTGTGGGCACCCGACGGGCAGGCCGTCCTGGTCCCGCTGGAGACCAAGGGCGAGGAAGCCGTCATCTCCGACGACATCCCCGCGCTGCTGGAGCGGACCGCCGCCGTCCAGGAGGCGCATCCCGGCGTGGTGGTGGCCCAGACCGGCCACTTCTCGATGGGCCAGGGCGTCTCCGCATCCATGGGTGAGGACCTCGCGACCGCCGAACGCATCACCCTGCCGCTCACCCTGCTGATCCTCATGGTGGTCTTCGGCGCCATCGTCGCCGCCGGTGTCCCGGTGCTGCTCGCGCTGTCCGCGGTCGCCGCCTCGATGGGCCTGTCCCAGCTCTTCTCGCACGTCTTCCCGAGCGTGGGCGCCAACAACAGCCTGATCCTGCTGATGGGCATGGCCGTCGGTGTCGACTACTCGCTGCTGTTCACCAAGCGGGTGCGCGAGGAACGGGCCCGGTCCGGGGGCCGCCTGGACCAGGAGGCCGCCGTGCGGATCGCCGCCGCCACGGCCGGGCGCACCGTCGTCGTCTCCGGCCTCGCGGTGATGGTGTCCCTCGCCGCCCTGTTCGTCGTCGGCGACGTGGTCTTCTCCTCCCTGGCGATCAGCTCGATCAGCGTCGTCGCCCTCGTCGTCGGCGCCTCCCTGACCGTGCTGCCCGCCCTGCTGGTCAAGCTGGGCCGTGCCCTGGACCGCCCCCGGCTCCCGCTGCTCGGCCGGCTCGCCGACCGCTCCCACGGCGACGGCTCCCCCGGCCGCACCTGGCAGCGCCTGCTCGGCCCGGTGCTGCGCCGGCCGGTCGCGGCGCTCGTGGCCGGTCTCGCCCTGATCGGGGTCCTCGCCGTGCCGGCCATGGGCATCGAGCTGTCCTCCACCGAGGTCAGCACCCTGCCCAAGGTGACCGCGGTGCAGGCCCGCGACCGGATGGTCGAGCACTTCCCCTCCGAGCGGTCCGCGTACCTGGTGGCCGTCCGCACCGACGACGCCCACCGGGACCGGCTGCCGCAGGCCATGCGGGACCTGGTGCGGTCCGCCGAGCGGCAGCCGCTGCTGCGCGTCCCCGACGGCCACGGCCTCGACGCCGCCCGGATCACCCTGTCCCCGGACGGGCTGACGGGCACCGTCCTGCTGCACGCCCCGCACCGGATCGACTCCGGCGAGGCCCAGGACGCGCTGCGGGTGCTGCGCGGCGAACTGGTGCCGGACACGGTCGGGAAGCTGCCCGGCACAAAGGCCGCGGTCTCCGGTGACGTGGCCCGCAACGCCGACGTCCTGGACCACCAGATGTCCGCGCTGCCCTGGGTGGTCGGAGCCGTGCTCCTGCTCAGCCTGATCGTCATGGTGGCGGCCTTCCGCTCCGTCCCTGTCGCCGTCGTCTCCACGGTCCTGAACGTGGCGTCCGCCGGCGGCGCGCTCGGACTGCTCGTCCTGGTCTTCCAGTCCGACTGGGTGCAGCGCCAGCTCGACTACGACACCGACGGGTTCATCGTCTCCCGCGTCCCGCTGTTCCTCTTCGTGATCCTCTTCGGCCTCTCCACCGACTACAACGTGTTCATGATCAGCCGGGTCAAGGAGGCGGTGGAGCGGGGCCGTTCGACGACCGAGGCGCTGCTGGAGGGCATCGGCCGGTCCGCGAGCGTGGTCACCGGCGGCGCGGTGGTGATGGTCTCGGTCTTCGTCAGCTTCATGTTCACCAACCTCCTGGAGATGAAGCAGCTCGGGTTCGGCCTGTGCGTCGCGGTGATCCTGGACGTCGTGATCGTCCGCGTCCTGATCCTGCCGGCCGCGCTGAAGCTGCTCGCCCCCGTCCTGTGGTGGCCCTCGCGCCCCCGCACGCGGCCGGTCCCCGGGCAGGACCCGGCCGTCGGCGCCGGGCCGAAGCGGACCCCGGCGGCCCACCCCGTGCGCTGATCCGGCCGCCGCGGCCGTGAGCCGCCGCTCTCTCCCCCGGGGGCCGGAACGCTTCGGTCCCCCGTCCGGAACCTCCCTGAGGGGCCCCGGGTCCGTGTCCCCCCGTCCGGCCCCGGGACCGAACCCCCGGCCCGGCGCTCACCAAACCGCCGGGCCGGGGTAACGGAGTCCCGGGCCGGGACCCCCAGGCAGCGGCGGCCGGTGCACACC
>NZ_JBEXTV010000066.1:0-42801 GCF_040628835.1 Streptomyces sp. NPDC006134
GGGGGCGTACGGCGGGGGGGGTCCGGGGGGAATCCCGCCCCCCCGCTTGCGCGGTGGCGCTTAGAACGGGGAAGGGGTCCTGCGGCGTGTGCCGCAGGACCCCTTCCCCGTTCTCGCCGCGGGTCAGCGCTTGCCGGCCAGCTTCCAGGCGGCCGGCAGCAGGCCCATCGCCAGGACCGCCTTCAGGGCGTCGCCGATCAGGAAGGGCGTGAGGCCGGCCGCGATCGCGGCGGTGGCGGACATGCCGGTCGCCAGGGCCAGGTACGGGACGCCGACGGCGTAGATGACCGCCTCGCCCAGCACCATCGTGCCGGCCGTGCGCCAGGCGGAGCGGTCGGCGCCGCGGCGGGCCAGCGCGCCCACGACCGCGGCGGCGAGCAGCATGCCGAAGACGTAGCCGAGGGAGGGGGCCGCCGTCCCGGAGGCGCCCTGCGCGAACCACGGCACGCCCGCCATGCCGGCCAGCGCGTACAGCGCGATCGACAGGACGCCGCGGCGGGCGCCGAGGGACGTGCCGACCAGCAGCGCGGCGAAGGTCTGGCCGGTCACCGGGACCGGGGAGCCCGGCACGGGGACGGAGATCTGGGCGGCGAGGCCGGTGAGCGCGGCACCGCCGAGCACGAGCGCGACGTCGCGGACGCGGGAGGCCGGAAGGAGGTCGGCGAGGACCTGGCCGGTGCGGGTGGGGGTTGCGGCAGCGGTGCTCATGGGGACTCCGCGGTGGTGTGGACATGTCGGGACGATGCGACGCTATCCCAGCGCGCTGGTGGCGATCACCGTCAGCGCCCGACAAAGGGTCGAGCGGCGGCTTGGTGCACTCCGCACAAAGGCTGCCGGTTACACCAAGTACGGCGTGATACCGGTCACGGGCGAAGAGACGTTTCCCCCACTCCGGCCCCACTGGCCGCGACTGTAGACTTCCACCAAACCGGAGACGCCTGCCCGGCCTCGCACCGCGCGCCTCGCACCGCGCATCCCCGCCGGGTGACCGGCCCCTCACGCTCCGCGTCTCCGGCGTCCGTATGGTGGGAACCCCCTGCCCGCGAGCGGGGCGACCGCCCAGACTGTGGGCGTTTTACGCCCGCCACCGCCTCACCCCCTGGACGAGCCGCGCCCATGCCCAGCACCACCACAGAGAAGCCGCCGGCCACGGACGGCGCTTCCCTCTCCCACGGCCTCAAGCAGCGCCATCTGTCGATGATCGCCCTCGGCGGCGTGATCGGCGCCGGCCTGTTCGTCGGATCCGGAGCCGGCATCGCCGCCGCCGGACCCTCGATCGTCATCGCCTACGCCCTCTCCGGCATCCTCGTGATGCTGGTGATGCGGATGCTGGGCGAGATGTCGGCCGCCTATCCGTCGTCGGGCTCCTTCTCCGCGCACGCCGAGCGGGCCATCGGTCCCTGGGCGGGCTTCACCGCGGGCTGGTCGTTCTGGGTGCTGCTGTGCACGGCGGTCGGCCTGGAGGGCATCGGCGCCGCGCAGATCGTGTCCGGCTGGCTGCCGGGGACGCCCGAGTGGGCCTGGGTCGCGCTGTTCATGGTCGTCTTCTGCGGCACCAACCTGGCCGCCGTGAAGAACTTCGGCGAGTTCGAGTTCTGGTTCGCGGCGCTGAAGGTCGGCGCCATCGTCCTGTTCCTGGCGCTCGGCGTGCTGGCGATCGCGGGCGTGCTGCCCGGCACCGACTCCCCCGGCACCTCCCACCTGAGCGACTTCCTGCCCAACGGCAGCGAGGGCCTGATCGTCGGCCTGCTCGCCTCCGTCTTCGCCTACGGCGGCCTGGAGACGGTCACGATCGCCGCGGCCGAGTCGCAGGACCCGGTCAAGGGCGTGGCCGGCGCCGTACGGACGGCGATGTGGCGGATCGCGCTGTTCTACGTCGGCTCGATGGCGGTCATCGTCACCCTCGTCCCGTGGGACTCCGCGGAGGTCGTCGCGAAGGGCCCGTACGTCGCCACCCTCGACACCCTCGGCATCCCCGGCGCCGGCCAGCTGATGAACGTGGTCGTGCTGGTCGCACTGCTGAGCGCGATGAACGCCAACATCTACGGCGCCTCCCGCATCGCCTACTCGCTGGTCGAGCGGGGCGAGGGCCCCAAGGCGCTGGGCCGGGTGTCGGGCGGGGTGCCGCGGGTGGCCGTACTGGCCTCCTCCGTCTTCGGGTTCGGCTGCGTGCTGCTGAGCTACTGGCGGCCCGACGACGTCTTCTCCTGGCTGCTGAACATGATCGGCGCGGTGATTCTGGTCGTCTGGATCTTCATTGCCGTCTCGCAGCTGCGGCTGCGCCGCCGCCTGGAGCGGGAGGCGCCGGAGAAGCTGGTGGTGCGGATGTGGGCGTTCCCGTGGCTGACGTGGCTGGCGCTGGCCGGCATGGCGGCGATCTTCGTCCTGATGGCCCGCGAGCCGGACACGCGCGTGCAGCTGTACTCGACGGGCGGCATGACGCTGGTCCTGGCGGCCGTCGGCTACGCCTGGCAGAGGGCCCGCGCCCGCCGCTGACGGCGGCCGGTGCCCGAAGGGCCCCCGCCCGGACCCCTGGAACAAGGGAGTCCGGACGGGGGCCCTTTCGCATGCCCGGGCACGCGCGCGCCCCCCTCTTGCTGCTAGCGTGCACTTGCAAGCCTTTTGCAATAAGAGGTCGGAGGGGATCCGCCATGCCCGTCTACACGCTGCCTGAACTGCCGTACGACTACTCCGCGCTGGCCCCCGTGATCAGCCCGGAGATCATCGAGCTGCACCACGACAAGCACCACGCGGCCTATGTGAAGGGCGCCAACGACACGCTGGAGCAGCTCGCCGAGGCCCGGGACAAGGAGGCGTGGGGCTCGGTCAACGGCCTGGAGAAGAACCTGGCCTTCCACCTGTCCGGGCACATCCTGCACTCGATCTACTGGCAGAACATGACCGGCCCGAAGGACGGCGGCGGCGAGCCGCTGGCCCAGGACGGCGTGGGCGAGCTGGCGGAGGCGATCAAGGAGTCGTTCGGTTCCTTCGCCGGCTTCAAGGCCCAGCTCTCCAAGGCCGCCGCGACCACGCAGGGCTCCGGCTGGGGCGTCCTGGCGTACGAGCCGCTGAGCGGGCGGCTGATCGTCGAGCAGGTCTACGACCACCAGGGCAACGTGGGCCAGGGCTCGACCCCGATCCTGGTCTTCGACGCCTGGGAGCACGCCTTCTACCTCCAGTACAAGAACCAGAAGGTGGACTTCATCGAGGCGATGTGGCAGGTCGTCAACTGGCAGGACGTGGCGCGGCGCTACGAGGCCGCGAAGTCCCGCGCGAACGCGCTGCTGCCGGCGCCCTGACGCGCCCGTGAGACGTCCTGCCTCGTGATCGTCTTCTCACCTTTCGCGCGGCGGGCGGAAAAGAGGGAAGCCCCCGTGAGGACGTGACTCACGGGGGCTTCCCGCATGCGGGGACCGCGCGGGCCGGGGCATCCCGGGCCGGGGCATCCCGGGCCAGATCGTGGCCGAGGGCGTGGCGCGGGAGGCCGCCGGGGGCCAGGGCGGCGCGGCGGGCCGGGCGCCTCACGCAGGGGCGCGCGCCGGGGCGCGGCCGACGCGGCCGGTGCCCGAGGGCGCCCGGGGCGCGCCGGTGCGCGCGGCGGATACGGCCGTGCGCCGCTTCCGGTACGGGGGCCTCCGGGGGACAGTGGCCCGCATGGGTCTTCCGAACAGGCGGTGCCCCAACTGCGGGGACACCGACCAGGACTTCCGGCCGCTCACCGACGAGGAGAGGGCCTACGCCCTCACCCAGGTGCCCAGGGCGGACATCGGCACCTACCGGCGCTGTGCCCGCGACGGGTGCCTGCGGGTGCAGTCGTACTTCAACTGGAAGTCCGGGTTCAGCCTGCCGGAGTCGTTCCGGGCGGCGGGCGGCTGAGCCGTCGCGGGCCGGCCGCCCGCCCGAGGCTCAGTCGAAGACCGGCCCCTGGGTGCGGGTGCGCTTGATCTCGTAGAAGCCGGGGACGGAGGCGACCGCGAGGGTGCCGTCCCACAGCTTGGCGGCCTGCTCGCCCTTGGGGGCGGGGGTGACGACCGGGCCGAAGAAGGCGATCTGCTCGCCGTCGGGGCCGGGGACGGCGATGACCGGGGTGCCGACCTCCTGGCCGACCTTGTCGATGCCCTCCTTGTGGGAGGCGCGCAGCTGCGGCTCGTACGGCGTGCCGTCCCAGTGGTCCATCAGGGACTCGGGCAGGCCGACGTCCTTCAGCGCCGCGGCGACCGTCTCCTTCTCCAGGCCGCCGCCCTGGTTGTGGATGCGGGTGCCGAGCGCGGTGTAGAGGTCGCCGAGGACCTCGGCGCCGTGCTCCTCCTGGGCGGCGATGACGACCCGGACCGGTCCCCACGCCTTGGTCGCGAGCATCTCGCGGTACTCCTCGGGGAGCTCGTCGAGCTTGTCCTCGTTGAGGACGGCCAGGCTCATCACGTGCCAGCGGACCTCGATGTCGCGGAGCTTCTCCACCTCCAGCACCCAGCGGGAGGTCATCCAGGCCCAGGGGCACAGCGGGTCGAACCAGAAGTCGACGGGAGTCTTCTCGGACATGTCTCTCCTCGTGAGGCAAGCGGTTCGGCAGCCGATCCCCCGGGGAACGCGCAGGCCCGCCCCGCCCATTCCCGGCTGTCCGCCGTCAGGGGCGCATGGCAGGATCAGGGCTGTCCACATCCTGATCACGAGCCGAGGGAGTGCCGCCCGTGCCCGGTGAGAATCTGTCCCGCGACGAGGCCCGGGAGCGGGCCGCCCTGCTGTCCGTCGACGGGTACGAGGTGTCCCTCGACGTGCGTTCCGCGGTCGGTGACGAGCACCGGGAGGGGCCGCGCACCTTCCGCTCCGTCACCACGATCCGGTTCCGCTGCGCCGAGCCGGGCGCGTCGACGTTCGCGGACCTGATCGCGCCGAGCGTCACGGCGGTCAGCCTCAACGGGCGCGACCTGGACCCGGGCGAGGTCTTCGACGGCTCCCGGATCGCGCTGGAGGACCTCGCCGCCGAGAACGAGCTGATCGTCGACGCCCAGTGCGCCTACTCCCGCACCGGCGAGGGCCTGCACCGCTTCGTCGACCCCGAGGACGGCGAGGTGTACCTGTACACCCAGTACGAGCCGGCCGACGCCCGCCGGGTCTTCGCCAACTTCGAGCAGCCGGACCTCAAGGCCCCGTTCCGCTTCGAGGTGCGGGCGCCCGAGGAGTGGACGGTGTGGTCCAACGGCGTCGGCGAGCGCGCCGACGGGGTGTGGCGGTTCGCGGAGACCAAGCCGATCTCGACGTACATCACGTGTGTCGTGGCGGGCCCGTACCACTATGTGACCGACACCTACACGCGGACCTTCGACGACGGCACGACGCTGGAGATCCCGCTCGGCGCGATGTGCCGCAAGGGCCTGGCCCCGCACTTCGACGCCGACGACGTGTTCCTGGTGACCAAGCAGGGCCTGGACTTCTTCCACGACCACTTCGACTACCCGTACCCGTTCGGCAAGTACGACCAGGCGTTCGTGCCGGAATACAACCTGGGCGCGATGGAGAACCCGGGGCTGGTGACGTTCCGGGAGGAGTTCATCTTCCGCGGGAAGGTGACGCGGGCGTCGTACGAGGGCCGCGCCAACGTGATCCTGCACGAGATGGCGCACATGTGGTTCGGCGACCTGGTCACCATGCAGTGGTGGGACGACCTGTGGCTGAAGGAGTCCTTCGCCGACTTCATGGGCGCCTTCTCGCTGGTGGGCGCGACCCGCTTCACCGACGGCTGGATCACCTTCGCCAACCGCCGCAAGGCGTGGGCCTACCGCGCCGACCAGCTCCCCTCCACCCACCCGATCACCGCCGACATCCGCGACCTCCAGGACGCCAAGCTCAACTTCGACGGCATCACCTACGCCAAGGGCGCCAGCGTGCTCAAGCAGCTCGTGGCGTACGTCGGCCAGGACGCCTTCCTGGAGGGCGCGCGGCGGTACTTCAAGCGGCACGCGTACGGCAACACGCGCCTGGGCGACCTGCTGTCGGTGCTGGAGGAGACCAGCGGGCGGGACATGGGCGCCTGGGCGCGGTCGTGGCTCCAGACGGCCGGCGTCAACGCGCTGACCCCGCAGGTGCTGCTGGACGCCGAGGGGCGGATCGACGAGCTGGCGGTGGTGCAGGAGGCCGCCGAGTCGCACCCCGAGCTGCGCCCGCACCGGGTGGCGGTGGGCCTGTACCGGCGGACCGGGGGCGGCGCCCTGGAGCGGTACGCGCGCGCCGAGGTGGACGTGGACGGGCCGCGCACGGTCGTGGCGGAGCTGGCCGGGGCGGACGCGCCGGAGCTGGTGCTGGTCAACGACGACGACCTGACGTACTGCAAGATCCGCTTCGACGAGACGTCGCTGGCCACGCTGCGCGCCGGCCTCGGCGGCATGACGGACCCGCTGGCCCGCGCCCTGTGCTGGTCGGCGCTGTGGAACATGACGCGGGACGCGCTGCTGCCGGCGCGGGAGTTCGTGGACCTGGTGCTGCGGTTCGCGGGCCGCGAGTCGGACATCGGCGTCCTGCAGATGCTGCACGCGTGGGCGGACTCCGCGCTGGTGCACTACGCGGCACCCGCGTGGCGCGAGACCGGCGAACGGCTGCTGGCCGAGGGCGCGCTGCGCGAGCTGCGGGACGCCGAGCCGGGCAGCGAGCAGCAGCTGGCCTGGGCCCGCTTCTTCGCGCGGACGGCCTGTACGGAGGCCGATCTGCGGCTGCTGCGGGGCCTGCTGGAGGG
Source organism: Streptomyces sp. NPDC006134 (assembly GCF_040628835.1). Lineage (NCBI taxonomy): Bacteria > Bacillati > Actinomycetota > Actinomycetes > Kitasatosporales > Streptomycetaceae > Streptomyces > Streptomyces sp. NPDC006134. The sequence goes on from NZ_JBEXTV010000066.1 coordinate 6,728, forward strand.
CACCGGGAAGATCGACGGGCTGGACGTGGACCAGGAGCTGCGCTGGGCGTTCCTGGAGCCGCTGGCGGCGCACGGCGTGGCCGACGAGACGGTGATCGCCGCCGAGCTGGCCCGGGACGACACCGCCTCCGGCAAGCGCCACCAGGTGCGCTGCCTGGCCGCCCGCCCCTCGGCGGCGGTCAAGGCGCAGGCGTGGGCGCAGGTCGTGGAGTCGGACGCGCTGTCGAACGCCCTGGTGGAGGCGACGATCGCGGGCTTCACGCAGCCCTCGCAGCGGGAGCTGCTCGCGCCGTACGCCGAGAAGTACTTCGCGGCGATCGAGCGGGTGTGGAGCGAGCGGTCCATCCAGATCGGGATGGACGTCGTCCGGGGCCTGTTCCCGGCGCTCCAGGACTCGCAGGAGACGCTGGACGCGACGGACGCGTGGCTGGCGGCGCACGCCGGTGCCGCGCCCGCCCTGCGCCGCCTGGTGCTGGAGGCGCGGGACGACCTGGCGCGGGCGCTGCGCGGTCAGGCGTGCGACGCGGCGGCCGGCTGACCACACCCCCGAGATGTGCGCTGAGTAACCGTTACGGAATTCAGGCAATCACCCCGTAACCCCTGGTCCCGACCCGAACGGACCAGGGGTTTTCGGCATCCGAACACCCGTCCTTTAGGGCGTTCTTGTCCGTGTTTGTCGACGGACGCGTAACACGGGTTCAAAGAGGGGGGGAATGAGGGAAGTTCCCGGGGCATGAACCACAACACCCCGCTCTCCCCGCGCCCCCTCCAGCAGCTCGTCGCCGGCCCGCGCCGCGTCCTGACCGCGGCCCAGCTCCGCGCGCACGGCGTCCCGGCCGCCGAGACGAACGCACAGTGCCGCCCCGGCGGTCCCTGGCGGCAGCTCCTGCCCGGTGTCGTCCTGCTCCATCCCGGGCCGCCGACCAGCGAGGAGCGGCTGCACGCGGTGCTGCTGTACGCGGCGCGCGAGCGGACCGCCGGCGTCCCCTCCCAGCCCGGCGCCCGGGCGGCCTGCGGGACCGGCCCGGCGGAAGCGGTGATCACCGGACTGGCCGCGCTGACCCTGCACGGATTCACCTCCACTCCCCCGCTGCCGGCCCTGGACGCCATCGACGTCCTCGTCCCCCGGCTGCGCCGGCTCCGCTCGGCGGGCTGTGCGCGGATCCTGCGCACCGCCGACCTGCCCGTGCCCGAGCAGGTCACCGGGCTCCCGGTCGCGCCGGTGGCGCGGGCCCTGGCCGACACGGTGGCGGAGCTGACGGACGCGGCCGCCGTGCAGCGGCTGCTGACGGAGGCGGTGCGCGGCGGGTACTGCGAGCCGGCCTCGGTGGTCCGGGAGCTGAAGCGGGCGCGGCTGCTGAGCCGCCCGCACGTGGTGGACGCGGTGGAGTCCCTGCTGGCCGAGGGCCGGGCGATCGCGGAGGACCGCCTGTACCGACTGGTGCGCGAGTACGGCCTGCCGGACCCGGCGTGGAACGTCGATCTGCGCCTGCCCGGCGGTCCGCTCCTCGGCGGTGTGGACGCCTACTGGCCGGACCACGCGGTGGCGGTGGAGCTGGACACCCGCGCCCACCGGCGGGGGCAGCCCCACGACGAGGACGCGGTGTGGTCGGAGTACGTCCGCAAGCGCGAGCACCTGGAGCGGCTGGGCATCACCGTCGTGCACCTCACCCCCAAGAAGCTCCGCGACGCGCCGGAACAGCAGGCGACCGTCGTGAGGACCGCGTTGATGGCGGCGGAAGACAGGGAACCCGCCGCATACGTCGTGGTGTTGCCCCGGTAGTGACGGACCGTGGGCGGCACCAGGAGGGGAGAGGAGGGGCCGCGGGGTGAACCGCCCGCCGGTCCCTCCTCGTTGCCGCGGTCAGCTCCCGCAGAACTCCGCCTCGATCACCGCCCCGCTGTCGCCGGACCAGTCGCCGTTGAAGTTGAGGGCGAGCGCGTGGCGGCCGTCCCGCGTCGTCACCGCCTCCGACGAGGAGCCGTGGATGCCGCCGCTGTGCCCCCAGACGGTCACGCCGCAGTCCAGCTCGGACTTGATCAGGCCCAGGCCGTAGTCGAAGGCCTCGCCCGTCTTCACCGTGTCCGTCATCTCGGCCAGCTGCGCCGGCGGCAGCAGCCGGCCGCGGAGCAGGGCCGTGTAGAAGCGGTTCAGGTCCGCCGAGCTGGAGATCATCTCGCCGGCCGCGGCGGCGATGGAGGGGTTGAGCTTCGTGACGTCGTACGTGGGGCCCGTCGCCGTCTCGGCCAGCTTGGAGTAGGCGCGGCTGCTGGGTCCGGGGACGGTGGCCCGGGCGCCGGGGACGGAGGTGGCGCGCAGGTGCAGCGGGTCGATGACGCGGCGGCGGACCTCCTCGCCCCAGGGGCGGCCCGTGGCCTTCTCGACGACCAGGCCGGCCAGGACGTAGTTGGTGTTGGAGTAGTTCCAGGAGGCGCCCGGCTCGAAGTCGGGCCGGTGGGACAGGGCGACGGCGACGAGACGCTCGGGCGGCACCGTGTCGTAGCGGTGCCGCAGGAAGCCGTCCGCGGCGAAGTACGTGCGGGCGAACTCCTTGTCGGCGGTGTAGTTGGAGATGCCGCTGGTGTGGTTCAGCAGTTGCCGCAGGGTGATGCGGGTGCCGTCGTAACCGTTGCCGCGCACCAGGCCGGGCAGCCACTTCTCCACCGTGTCGTCCAGGGAGAGGCGGCCCTCGGCCTCCAGCTGGAGCAGCACGGTGGCCACGAACGTCTTGGTGATGCTGCCCACCCGGTACCGGTCCTGCGCCGAGCGCGGCTCGCCCGTGCGCAGGTCGCCGACGCCGGCGGTCGCGGACCAGGTGGCGTGGCCGTCGCGGGCGGTGGCCACCGCGCCGGGCACGCCGTCCTCGACGGCGGCCCGGAGGGCGCGGCGGGTCGCGTCGTGGCCGTCCGTGGCCGGTGCCGCGGTGGCGGTGCCCGCCAGTCCGGCGGTGAGCGCGGCCGTGAGCGCCACGGCGGTCGCCGTGCCGAGGGCGGTCCGTATGCGTGCGGTCATGGGGTTCCCCCTGGTCCTCGTGGTCCTCGTGCTGCTCCGCTCGATGCCGGTGGCCGTCGAGCCCGGTCGGGCGGAGAGACCACCGGGGGTGGAGGGAAGGTTGCGTGGTGTTGCGGTGGTTGAGTGTGTTCCGGCCGACTTGGGCGACCGACCGGCGGGCGCGTCCCGGGGCCGTGCGCTACTCCTCCGCCCGCGCGAGCCGTCCCGTCACCGGCCGCTCGCGCCACAGCCGCAGCCCGGTGTCGACGAACGGCACCCGGCCGTCCCGGACGCAGAGGGCGTAGGCCGCCGCCCGGACCTTCCTGCGCACGCCGTGACGTTAACCCGCGCGGCGTCCGGTACGACCGGTCCGCGCACGGGAATGCCCTGGTTCGCCCCATACATTCCCGGTGGCGCATGGCGGAATTACGCCACGGCCCCATCCCGCCTCCATCAACTCTCCCCAAACATCCACCCCTTGCGTCAGGCTGAGCGGTCATCCGGGATCGCATTCCGGACTTCCGCGGCCAGGGCCGATCGGTCCCGGTCGCACCCGATCGTTCCTTTACCTCCAAGGGATGCCGATGACCCACACCCCCCAGCGCGAACCGATACCGGGCGCCAGACGCCTGGCCCGCACCGCCGTGGCCGCGGGCATCGTCGCCGCGCTCTGCACCGCCGGGCCGATACCCCTGGCCTTCGCCGCCGACGCCCCGGCCGCCTCCGGCCCGGCCGCCTCCAGCCCGGCCGACGACGCCGCCAAGTCGGCGCACGACAAGCTCGGTTCGGACGACGCGGACCTGCTCGCCGAGGCGAAGGCCGAGGGCGAGAAGAACGTCACGATGATGGTCGCCACCGCGCCCGGGCAGACCGAGCAGGTCGCCCGGCAGCTGGACGCGGTCCAGGGCGGCACCGTGGGCCGCACCTACGACAAGCTCGGCTACGTCCGGGCCACCGTCCCCACCGGCAAGGCGGACGCGGCCATCGCCGCCGCCGTGAAGCTCTCCTCCGTGCACGGCATCGACCTGCGCGAGGAGATCCCGCTGGACGACCCGACGCCGGCCGCGGACACCGCCGGGGCCGCCGGCGCCCAGGGCACGGCGACGTACCCGGCCCCGGACCGCCGGACCCCCGCCGAGAACCCGTACAACCCGTCCTTCGAGACGGGCGCCGTCGACTTCGTCGAGGACCACCCGAAGGCGGACGGCCGCGGCATCACCATCGGCATCCTCGACTCCGGCGTGGACCTCGCCCACCCGGCGCTGCAGAAGACCACCACCGGCGAGCGGAAGATCGTCGACTGGGTGACCGCCACCGACCCGGTCGTCGACGGCGACCGGACCTGGCGCCCGATGCTGACCTCCGTCTCAGGGCCCGCCTTCACCTACGGCGGCAAGAGCTGGCGGGCCCCGGCGGGCTCCTACCGGGTCAGCACCTTCCTGGAGTCGTACACCACCGGCGGAGACGCCGCCGGCGACGCCAACCGGGACGGCGACACCACCGACTCCTGGGGCGTGCTGTACGACGCGGCGTCCGGCACGGTCCGCGTCGACCTGAACAACAACCAGGACTTCGGCGACGACGAGCCGATGAAGCCGTACAAGGACGGCTTCCAGATCGGGTGGTTCGGCACCGACGACCCGGCGACCGACGTCGCCGAGCGCCAGCCGTTCGTGGTCGAGATCCGCAAGGACGTCGTCTACAACTCCGCGGGCGCCAAGGCCGACTTCGTCAACATCGGCGTCATCGAGTCCGAGCACGGCACGCACGTCGCCGGCATCACCGCCGCCAACGGCCTGTTCGGCGGGAAGATGAACGGCGCCGCCCCCGGCGCGAAGATCGTCTCCTCGCGCGCCTGCACCTGGTCCGGCGGCTGCACCAACGTCGCGCTGACCGAGGGCATGATCGACCTCGTCGTCAACCGCGGCGTCGACATCGTCAACATGTCGATCGGCGGCCTCCCGGCCCTCAACGACGGCAACAACGCGCGCGCCGAGCTGTACACCCGGCTCATCGACACCTACGGCGTCCAGCTGGTGATCTCCGCGGGCAACTCCGGCCCCGGCGCCAACACCATCGGCGACCCGTCCCTGGCCGACAAGGTGATCTCGGTCGGCGCCTCCATCTCCAAGGAGACCTGGGCCGCCAACTACGGCTCGGTGGTGGAGAAGGAGTACGCGATGATGCCGTTCTCCTCGCGCGGCCCGCGTGAGGACGGCGGCTTCGCGCCCACCCTGGTCGCCCCGGGCGCCGCGATCAACACCATCCAGACCTGGCTGCCGGGCGCCCCGGTCACCGAGGCGGGCTACTCCCTCCCGGCCGGCTACGGCATGCTCCAGGGCACCTCGATGGCGTCCCCGCAGGCCGCCGGCGCCTCCGCGCTGCTGCTGTCCGCCGCGAAGCAGAAGGGCATCGAGCTGACGCCCGCCACCCTGCGCACGGCGCTGACCTCCACCGCCGACCACATCAAGGGGGTGCAGGCGTACGAGGAGGGCGCGGGCCTGATCAACATTCCGGACGCCTGGGAGGCGATCCGCGACGGCGCCACCGCCCACACCTACACGGTCGAGGCCCCGGTGGACACCGCCATCGACGAGTTCCTGAAGAAGCCCGGGTACGGCACCGGCCTGTACGACCGCGAGGGCGGCCTGAAGGCCGGCCAGAAGAAGACGTACGAGATCACGCTCACCCGTACCTCCGGCGCGGACAAGGCGATCCGCCACGAGCTGCACTTCGAGAACAACGCGGGCGGCACCTTCCGGATCGCCGGCTCCGACGAGGTGCGGCTGCCGCTGAACCGGCCGGTGACGGTGAAGGTCGAGGCCGCGCCGCGGAGCGCCGGGCTCAAGAGCGCGATCCTGGAGGTCGACGACCCGCGCACCGAGGGCATCGACAAGCAGGTCCTGTCCACGGTCGTGGTCGCCGCGCCGCTGGACGCGTCGCAGAAGTACACCCACTCCGTCTCCGGTTCGGTGCAGCGCAACAGCACCCGGTCGTACTTCGTGACCGTCCCCGAGGGCGCGAAGGCGCTGGAGGTGGCGATCGGCGGGCTGAAGGACAAGAGCCAGACCCGGTTCATCGCCCTGCACCCGTACGGCGTCCCGGTCGACAGCACCTCCACGCCGTACTGCTACAACAACTACCTCGACGGCAACGGCTGCAAGCCCGATGCGCGCTCCTACGCCGACCCGCAGCCGGGCGTCTGGGAGATCGAGGTCGAGTCGCGCCGCACCTCCCCGCTGCTCGACAACCCCTACACCCTCGACGTCGCCGTCCTCGGCGCGGCCTTCGCCCCGGAGGTCGTGACCGTGCCCGAGGCGAAGGCGGGCACCCCGGCCGCCGCCTCCTGGACGGTGACCAACCGCCTCGCCGCCCTCGACGGCAAGCTGGTGGGCGGCCCGCTCGGCTCGGCCGCGACCGCCCGGCCGACGATCGGCCAGGGCCAGACGCGGACCGGCACGGTCGAGGTGCCCGCGGGCGCGACCTCGCTGGACGTGGCCATCGGGGGCGTCTCCGACACCGCCGCCGACCTCGACCTGACGGTCTACGACAAGGACGGCAACGTCGTCGGCCAGTCCGCCGACGGCGACTCGGAGGAGTCGGTCTCCGTGCCGAAGCCGGCCGCCGGCACGTACACCGTCGAGGTCGTGGGCTACTCGGTGCCGTCCGGCTCCACCGCCTACGACTACCGGGACGTGTACTTCGCCGCCTCGCTCGGCACGGTCACCGTCGACGGTACGGCGCCGGTGAAGCTCGGCACCGGCGCGTCCGCGTCGGTCTCCGCCGATGTCACCGCGCTGGCCGCCGCGCCGGAGGGCCGGGAGTTCTTCGGCCGGGTGCAGCTGGTGAACGCGCGCGGCACGGTCGCGGGCACCGGCAGCGTGAAGATCGGGAAGGTCGTGCCGTAGGTCCGCGGGGTCCACGGGCCCGGGACCTGCGGACCCGCGGGTCCGCAGGTCCATAGGCTCGTAGGTCCGTAGGTCCGGTACGGCATCGGGGCGGGCGCTCTTCGGGGCGCCCGCCCCTTTGCCGTGCGCCTCCCCGCGCGTCCCTACGCGCAGGAGGGCCCGGGGGAGGCGGACCGGGCGGCGGTGAGGGCGGCGCGTTCGGGGGCGATCTCCCGCTCCCCGACGAAGAGGGCGTCCGGCACGGACCCGTGCCGCGGGATCGCAACGAGCACCCTGTCGCCCGTACGGAGCCGGGCGGAGGAGCCGTCCAGCTCGAAGACGGCCCGGTCGTCCCCCGCGGCCGGCCGGTACGACCGCGTGACGCGCAGCGTCACCCGGTACCGGTCCGCGCCGGGCACCCGTTCCACCGCGGTCACCGTGCCCTCGGCCACCAGGCCGGCGCAGGCCAGGTAGCCGGGGCCGCCGAAGGCGGACCCGGCGGGGGTCTCCGCCTTGGCGCCGGCGTCGGCGGCACTGCCGCCGGACGCGTCGCCGGTGCCACCGCCGGCCTGGACCAGCAGCCACCCCAGACCGGCCACCACCACGCCCGCGCAGGCCACGGCGAGCGCCCCGAAGGCGAGGGCGAGCGGACGGCGCCGGGGACGGGGGCGGGGACGGGCCGGCCGTGCCCGGACCGGCGCGGGGGCTGCCGGCGCGGAGGCTGCCGGCGCGAGGGCCGGCTCAGGGGCCGGCTCGGGGGCGCGGTCCGGTCCGGACGGCTCCGAGAGCGCCCCCGCGATGATCCCCAGCTGCTCCCGCAGCAGCGCCACGTCGGCCACCGCCGACCGGTGCTCGGCCAGCAGGGCGGCGTCCGCGCGGGCCCCGGGCGGCAGCGGCTCGCCCGTGATCGCGGCCATCAGCGGGTCCGCCCCGGCGGCACCGCCGCGCCCGCCGCGCCCGCCGTGCCCGCCGTGCTTGTCGTACCCGTCGTGCCCGCCGTGCTTGTCGTACCCGTCGTGCCCGCCGTGCTTGTCGTACCCGCCGTGCCCGCCGCGCTTGTCGTGTTCGGCGGCCATGTCACACCACCTCGTCCTCGTGCAGGCGGGCGCGCAGGGCCCGTACCGCCGTGTGCAGCCTGCTCTTGACCGTGCCCTCGGGGATGCCGAGCTGCTCGGCGATGTCGCGCACCGGCAGGTCGGCGTAGAAGCGCAGGACGACGACCTGACGCTGGGCATCGGGCAGGTGGTCCAGGCCCCGGGCGACGGCGAGGGAGAGCAGGCTGGTGTCCTCCCCCGAGGGGTGCTCCGGCGGACGCAGCGCGGCCAGACGTTCGCCGATCCGCTCCTGGCGGCGCTTGGCCCGGTGCCAGTCCATGGCCAGGTTGGAGGCGACGACCGCCGCCCACGCGGAGACGTCGCGCGGTGCCTCCCGCCCGCTCGCGGCCCGCTCCAGCAGCCGCAGGCGGACCTGCTGCACCCCGTCCGGCAGGTCCGCCTGCGGCACCCCGCCGAGCGCGAGCACCGCCCGCACCCGGCGTTCCTGCGCCGCGTCCAGAGGATCGTCGTCGACGTCCCTCCGGGCGCGGCGGAGCTTTCCGCGCAGCACAGCCACCCCTCCCCTCGCCGCGTTTCCCCTAGGACGCCCGACGGGGCGGAAACGTTCGGTCCGGGTGCGGATCGTCACCGGGAGGCGTACGTCACATCACCGTGTGCGCCGTCGGCCCCTGGGCAGGCGCGCGGCAGCACAGCTTGCGGCCCAGCGCCCCGTAGGGCTGAATATCTGCAGCTCAGTGGGGGTGGCGGCCGAAGTTCCGCAACCGCCCGGCGGGGCGGCGCGTCCCACTGCCCGGGCAGCCCGGGCAAAGAAGTGGACAGGTGGGCCGGGCCGGGCCGCATGATGGAAAGACCTCGGCCAGGCAACGGCCACGTAAAGAGACGTCAGAGGAGTCACCGTGAGGGTCGGAATCGTCGGAGCCACCGGTCAGGTCGGCACGGTCATGCGCAGGATTCTCACGGAGCGGAACTTCCCGGTCACCGAGCTGCGCCTGTTCGCCTCCGCCCGCTCCGCGGGCAAGGAGCTGGACGGGGTGACGGTGGAGGACGCAGCCACCGCCGACTACACCGGGCTGGACATCGTGCTGTTCTCCGCGGGCGGCGCCACCTCCAAGGCGCTGGCCGAAAAGGTCGCCTCGCAGGGCGCCGTCGTGATCGACAACTCCTCCGCCTGGCGCCGGGACCCCGAGGTGCCGCTGGTGGTGTCCGAGGTGAACCCGCACGCGATCGCGGACCGCCCCAAGGGCATCATCGCCAACCCGAACTGCACCACGATGGCCGCGATGCCGGTGCTGAAGCCGCTGCACGCCGAGGCGGGCCTGGAGGCCCTCGTCGTCGCCACCTACCAGGCCGTGTCCGGCTCCGGCCTCGCCGGTGTCGACGAGCTGTTCGAGCAGGTGACGAAGGTCGGCGAGGACGCGCCGAAGCTGACCCACGACGGTGCGGCGGCCAACTACCCCCAGCCGCAGAAGTACGTCGCGCCGATCGCGTACAACGTGCTGCCGCTGGCCGGCTCGATCGTCGACGACGGGCTGAACGAGACCGACGAGGAGCAGAAGCTCCGCAACGAGTCCCGCAAGATCCTGGAGATCCCCGGGCTGAAGGTCTCCGGCACCTGCGTGCGCGTGCCGGTCTTCACCGGCCACTCCCTCCAGGTCAACGCCCGCTTCGCCCGCCCGATCAGCGTGGAGCGTGCCAAGGAGCTGCTGGCCGGTGCCCCCGGCGTGGCCCTCACCGACGTGCCGACCCCGCTCCAGGCCGCCGGCCAGGACCCGTCGTACGTCGGCCGCATCCGCCGGGACGAGACCGTCGACAACGGCCTGGCCCTGTTCATCTCCAACGACAACCTGCGCAAGGGCGCGGCCCTGAACGCCGTGCAGATCGCGGAGCTGGTGGCGGCGGAGCTGTCCGCCGCGTAGGCCGTGAGCGGCGCGGGGGCGGTCACCGGAGACCGGGGGCCGCCCCCGGCGCGCGGTGGGCGGACACCACGGCCGGCAGGGCGAGCAGCGCCGGCCCGGCGCCCACCGCGAGGACCCACGGCAGGCCGAGGGCGTCCGCGGCCCGCCCGCCGGTGAACGCCCCGAGGGCGATCGCCGCGTTGAACACCCCGGCGAACAGGCCCGACGCCGCCTCCCGGGCGTCGGGGACGGCGGCCGACAGCCAGTTCTGGGCGGACACCGAGACACCGCCGTACAGCAGGCCCCACAGGACGAGCAGCACCACCGAGCCGGTGAGCGAGCCGCCGGCCGGGGCCAGCAGCGCGACGGCCGCGCCGATCCCGGCCGACACCACCAGCAGAGCCCGGCGCGGGGCGCGGGCCGCGAGGGCGCCCAGGGTGAAGGTGCCGGCGATGCCCGCGAGGCCGTAGCCGAGCAGCAGGGCGCTGATGAGGCCGGGGCCCGTGCCGGGGACGCGTTCCAGGAGGGGGCGGACGTAGGTGTAGGCCGCGAAGTGGCCGGTGACCAGCAGCGCCACCGCCGTCAGGCCGCGGGAGAAGCGGGGCACGCGCAGCAGGCGCCCGAAGGTGCGGAGCCGCACCGGCCGCTCGCCCGCCAGCGGCGGCAGCGCGGCCCGCAGCGCGGCGGCCACCGCCAGGGCCAGCAGGGTCAGCGCGGCGAACGCCCAGCGCCACCCCGCGACCGCGCCGAGGAAGGTGCCCGCGGGCACGCCGAGCACGGACGCCACCGCGATTCCGCTGAAGATCAGCGAGGTGGCCCGCCCCGTCGAGCCGGCCGGCACCAGCCGTACCGCCAGTCCGGCGGCCACCGCCCACACCCCGCCGATGCAGAGGCCGACCAGGGCGCGGGCGGCGAGCAGGACGCCGAAGCCGGGGGCGAGCGCGCACAGCAGGTTGGCGGTGGCGAGCAGGAGCAGCAGCGCGCACAGCACCGTGCGCCGGTCGGTGCGGCCCATGGCGACCGGCAGCAGCAGCGCGCCGCCCGCGGCGACCAGCCCGGGCAGGGTGACGGCCAGTCCGGCGGTGCCGGCCGAGACGCCGAGGCCCGCGCCGAGGGAGGTGAGCAGGCCGACGGGGAGCATCTCGGTGGTGACGACGGCGAAGGTGGCGGCGGTGACGGCGCCCACCGCCGCCCACGGGTGGCGGGGCGGCACGGCCGGGGGGTTCGCGGAGGCGGTGTTCCGTGTCGTGGAGGACATGCCTCCACCCTTCGGCGCGGGCGGGCCGGGAACAACGGCGAACTCCTCACCCTTCCATGAGCGGGGCTCATCGATCCGATCGTCCCGAGAGGGAGGGTGACCGCCGTGGCCGGGCTGGAGACGCGGGAGCTGGAGTGCTTCCTGGTCCTCGCCGAGGAACTGCACTTCGGGCGGGCGGCCGAGCGGCTGTACGTGTCGCAGAGCCGGGTGAGCCAGTTGCTGCGCTCCCTGGAGCAGCGCATCGGCGCCCGGCTGGTGCACCGCACCAGCCGCCGGGTGGCGCTCACCCCGCTCGGCGAGCGTTTCCTGGCGGACCTGCGCCCGGCGTACGGCGCGCTGCGGGCGGCGGTGGCGGACGCGCGGGCGGCGGCGCGGGGCGTCACGGGCACGCTGCGGCTCGGGTTCCAGGGGACGTCGGACGTACGGCTGCTGCGGGCGGTCGCCGCGTTCCAGGAGGCGCATCCGGGATGTGTGGCGGACCTGGTGGAGATTCCGTTCGCCGACCCCTTCGGCGCGGTCCGCAAGGGGGCGGTGGACGCCGCCGTCGTCCTGCTGCCCGTCGAGGAACCGGACCTGGTGCTGGGCCCGGTCTTCTCCCTCCAGCAGCAGACGGTGGCCGTCTCCGTGCGCCACCCGTTCGCGGCCCGCGCCTCGGTGACCGCCGCGGAGCTGGCGGAGGTCCCGCTGGTCGAGGCCGCGCCCCCGGCCCCCGCCTACTGGCGGGCCGCGCACGCCCCCGGCAGCACGCCCGGCCCACGGGTGACGACCCTTCAGGAGGGCCTCACCCTGGTCGCCGCCGGCCGGGCCGCGCTGCTGCTGTGCCGGCCCACGGCCGCCCACCACCGCCGCGAGGACGTGGTGTTCGTACCGGTCGAGGGGCTGCCCGACTCCGCCCTCGGCCTGGTGTGGCACCGGGACGGGGAGACCGAGCGGGTGCGGGCCTTCGCCAAGGAGGTGGCGGCGATCGGGTGAGCGCCGCGTCGGACGGGCGCCGCACCGGATGAGCGCCGCATCTGGTGGGAGCCGCATTGGATGAGCGCCGTATCTGGTGGGAGCCGTATCGGGCGGGCGCCGTATCGGGCGGGCGCCGTATCGGGCGGGCGCCGTATCGGGCGGGCGCCGTATCGGACGGGCGCCGCACCGCTCGCCCGCGTGGGCGCTCCCGTGGCGGAGACGGACATCGCGTCGCGCGCCCCTGCCGTGGAAGGATGACGCAGACCCACCCATAACGAGGAGATGACCGCGTGCCTGGCACAAACCTGACTCGCGAAGAGGCGCAGCAGCGGGCGAAGCTGCTCACCGTGGACTCGTACGAGATCGAGCTCGATCTCTCCGGCGCGCAGGAGGGGGACACCTTCCGGTCCGTGACCACCGTGCGCTTCGACGTCGCCGAGGGAGGTGCGGAGTCGTTCATCGACCTGGTGGCACCGGCCGTGCGGGAGGTGACCCTCAACGGGGACTCCCTCGACCCCGCCGAGGTCTTCCGGGACTCCCGGATCGCCCTGCCGGGCCTGCTCCAGGGCCGCAACATCCTGCGCGTGGTCGCCGACTGCGCGTACACCAACACCGGTGAGGGCCTGCACAAGTTCGTCGACCCGGTCGACGACCAGGCTTACCTGTACACGCAGTTCGAGGTGCCGGACGCCCGCCGGGTCTTCGCGAGCTTCGAGCAGCCGGACCTGAAGGCGACCTTCCGGTTCACCGTGAGGGCGCCGGAGGGCTGGACGGTCGTCTCCAACTCGCCCACCCCCGAGCCCAAGGACAACGTCTGGGAGTTCGCGCCGACGCCGCGCATCTCGACGTACATCACGGCGCTGATCGCCGGCCCGTACCACTCGGTGCACAGCGTGTACGAGAAGGACGGCCAGAGCGTCCCGCTGGGCATCTACTGCCGTCCCTCGCTCGCGGAGTTCCTGGACTCGGACGCGATCTTCGAGGTGACCCGGCAGGGCTTCGACTGGTTCCAGGAGAAGTTCGACTACGCGTACCCGTTCGAGAAGTACGACCAGCTCTTCGTGCCGGAGTTCAACGCGGGCGCGATGGAGAATGCCGGTGCGGTGACCATCCGCGACCAGTACGTGTTCCGGTCGAAGGTGACGGACGCGGCGTACGAGATGCGGGCGGAGACCATCCTGCACGAGCTGGCCCACATGTGGTTCGGCGACCTGGTCACCATGGAGTGGTGGAACGACCTGTGGCTGAACGAGTCGTTCGCCACCTACACGTCGATCGCCTGCCAGGCCGCCGCGCCCGGCTCGCGCTGGCCGCACTCGTGGACCACGTTCGCCAACTCCATGAAGACCTGGGCGTACCGGCAGGACCAGCTCCCGTCCACGCACCCGATCATGGCGGACATCCGCGACCTGGACGACGTGCTCGTCAACTTCGACGGCATCACGTACGCCAAGGGCGCCTCCGTGCTCAAGCAGCTCGTCGCCTACGTCGGCGAGGACGAGTTCTTCCGGGGCGTGCAGGCGTACTTCAAGCGCCATGCGTTCGGCAACACGCGCCTGTCGGACCTGCTGGGCGCCCTGGAGGAGACCTCCGGGCGTGATCTGAAGACCTGGTCGAAGGCGTGGCTGGAGACGGCCGGCATCAACGTGCTGCGCCCGCAGATCGAGACGGACGCCGACGGTGTCGTCACCTCCTTCGCGATCCGCCAGGAGGCCCCGGCGCTCCCGGCGGGTGCCAAGGGCGAGCCGACGCTGCGCCCGCACCGGATCGCGGTCGGCTGCTACGACCTCGACGCGAGCGGCAAGCTGGTGCGCACCGAGCGGGTCGAGCTGGACGTCGACGGCGAGCTGACGGCCGTACCGCAGCTCGCCGGCAAGCGCCGCCCGGCCGTGGTGCTGCTCAACGACGACGACCTGTCCTACGCCAAGGTGCGCCTGGACGAGCGGTCGCTGGCCGCCGTCACCGAACACCTCGGCGACTTCACGGAGTCGCTGCCGCGCGCCCTGTGCTGGGCGTCGGCCTGGGACATGACCCGGGACGGGGAACTCGCCACCCGCGACTACCTCTCCCTGGTGCTGTCCGGCATCGGCAAGGAGTCCGACATCGGCGTCGTGCAGTCGCTGCACCGCCAGGTGAAGCTGGCGATCGACCTGTACGCCGACCCCTCCGCCCGCGAGACGCTGCTCGCCCGCTGGACGGAGGCGACGCTGGCCCATCTGCGCGCCGCCGCCCCGGGCGGCGACCACCAGCTGGCGTGGGCGCGCGCCTTCGCGGCGACGGCCCGCACGCCGGAGCAGCTCGATCTGCTGGAGGGCCTGCTGGACGGGTCGCAGTCGGTGGAGGGCCTGGCCGTCGACACCGAGCTGCGCTGGGCGTTCGTGCAGCGGCTCGCCGCGGTGGGCCGGTTCGGCGAGGAGGACATCGCCGCCGAGTACGAGCGGGACAGGACGGCCGCCGGTGAGCGGCACGCGGCCACCGCACGGGCGGCCCGTCCGACGCCCGAGGCCAAGGCGGAGGCGTGGGCGTCGGTCGTGGACTCCGACAAGCTGCCCAACGCCGTCCAGGAGGCGGTCATCTCCGGCTTCGTCCAGACCGACCAGCGCGAGCTGCTGGCGCCGTACACGGAGCGGTACTTCGAGGTGCTCAAGGGTGTCTGGGAGTCCCGGTCCCACGAGATCGCCCAGCAGATCGCGGTCGGCCTGTATCCGTCGGTGCAGGTCACGCGGGACACGCTGGACCGGACGGACGCCTGGCTGGCCGCCGCCGAGCCGAACGCAGCCCTGCGGCGGCTCGTCTCCGAGTCCCGCGCGGGCGTGGAGCGCGCGCTGAAGGCGCAGGCGGCGGACGCGGCGGCTGCGGCCGAGTAGATGCCTGGAGCGGGGGCGTCCGGTGTCGTGCCGGGCGCCCCCGCTCGCGTCCGGGAGGCCGCCGCAGCGGGTCCCGGAGGCACCCGCCCGTCACCGCGCCGGCTCACGGGCCCTGCGTGACGTGCCTCACGCGCGGCGGGCTTGAACCTCACACGGGTGGCAGCTCCTGGCGTCGGAGCATGACGACACCGCGAACGCCCCTCTTCTGCGGCATCCCGTGAGTTCCGCTGAGCCCCGCTGAACCCCTGGGCGCGTGGCCGGGAGGTTTTTCCTCCTTCGTGCGACCGCGGAAGAGCTGGGCAGACCAGCAGATGCCGCACGCCCTCGTGCCGACTACCGGCACCCGGGAGACCGAAACGGTCACCCGTGAATCAGGACGGTGGATTCGGGCTGAGTGTCAGTCGTAGAGCCTGGCTGAATCTGCACCACTGTCCACTGCGACTAGATAGAATTCCGCTGTGCCGTCTGATCCATCCACGAACCCGCCGATGTTTGACCAGACGATGCAGTTAGTAGAATCGCCAAGGTTGGTGAAGACCGAGTCCACCAAGTCGTCCGTGTTAGTCGAGTCCCACTCGTACAACTTATACGTCTTGGCAGTGTTCGAGCTGGTTGTGACGCAGGTTCGGAAGTCGCCACCATAGGAATATCCGTACGGGCTCTTCCGGTCCCCGTTACCCGTATCGAAAAAGAGCCCGCTGCCCGTCAGGCGCCAGTTACCTTCGTCTGCTTGAGCCGGAGCTACGGAAACTGCGACAAGAGCAGCGGAAGCGGCTACCACAGAAAGTACGGATGCTACCGATTTCTTCACACTGTCCCCCTGGCTAGTTGACCCGGCAAATATCGCTCCGACTCTACAGCGGGAGTGATCGCCCAGTCCGATAAGAAGTCAGCCAATCTCTGGCTGACTTTGGTATTCCGGCCGTAGATCTTGGTCTTCATGTCGATCGGGGGTCTGCCGTTGGTAGCGGCAGGTCCGGGCTGCGGCCTGGCGTCGTCGCCAGAGGGACCAGCAGAGCCGGTGCGCGGCTTCGCGGTGAGGGTCGTGAACAGGTGCTGGAGCTCGTTGCAGGTAAGGGGGACCAGCCCGTTCGGGCTCTGGCCGGCGAAGTACTCGATGGCAGCGAGGGCGGTCGGGAAGGCGTGGCCGTACAGCGTCTGCCGCCGCTCCGTGTACTGCTTCACGCGCGACGGGCCCTCGAGACCGAGCTGTGCGGTCAGGTGCTCGGCCACCGGCCACGGCACCACGAGCGGGTCCTCCAGGAACAGCCCGATGTACCGCACCGTGCGCATCTGGGGGGAGAAGCCAAGTTGGTGGTACTTCGTACGCCGCGGCGCGATCAGGTCACGGTCGGCGTCGTCTAGGCAGAAGGACCGCTCCAGCTCCGGACGCGTGACTCCTCGGCGAACCTCCCGTATGCCTCAGCCTGCTCATCAGTTACTGACTTCGGCTCGTCAGGATGAATCTTTGGCGAAATCCCTGAAGGGCCTGGAGTGGTGGCTGCATCCCGTGCTGTGTGAGGTATGCGAATGGGGGCGGGCTGACCTCTGCGGGGCGGCAGCGCCGGGAAGCGGTACGGATGCCGGCGGCCGAGCTGTCCGAGCAGGAGATCAAGCCGCCGGAGGCCGCAAGGCGTCTGCGGGTGAGCCTGATACCGGCCTGCCAGTGGCGCCAGTCGTGGCGGGACGGCGGCCGCCAGGCTCTGGCCTCCCGTGGCCCGAGCGGGTCGCGGTGCCGTCTGTCGCCGCGCTGCCTGGAAAAGCTCGCCGGGTATCTCGAGCAGGGCCCGGCCGCGCACGGCTGGGTGGAGGACCAGGTGTGAACCGCCGCTGAGGTGGCCACGCTGACCGGCAGGACGTTCCACCTCTCCTCCAGCGTCTCGGGCGCGACGAGGCTGATGCACCGGCTCGGCTTCAGCCTGCAGGTCCCCGCGCGGCGGGTCGCCGAACGCGACGAGCAGGCTGTGACCGCCAGGAAGGAGGAGAACCCGCAGTCTCCGGGCCCGTGGAACCCGGCGCACCCCGCGGCGTCACGCGACGGCCCGCCCTCCGCTGACAGAGGACATTACGGGCGAACAGTCGCACCATTCAGCAACCGAAACCCGCTGACGAATCGAGGGTAATGATCTCCATGCCTCACTCAGCCGGTGACCGACACGCGATGCGTGCGCATGATCCTAAACAGCAGCGCTCACGCCGTCGAGGCGTCTTCCGAAGAGGTAGACCTTTTCAGCCACGGAGCGTCACCCACCCCAGCCCAGGTCGAGAACTGGCGACAGTCGAATACGCGGGCCCACCAGTAGGCCGTCTCCCTCTACCCGTTCCTGCGCCCCCGGCCGGAGCGCGCCGACGAGGTCAGGCGGATCCTCTCCTCCTTCGTGGAACCCACCCGGCGGGAGGAGGGGAACCTCCAGTACCACCTGCACGAGCACGAGGACGGCCGGTTCTTCCTCTACGAGGTCTGGCGCTCCCAGGAGGACCTGGACCGGCACAACGCGCTCCCGCACCTGCGGGCCTTCCTGGACCGTCTGCCGGACTACCTCGAAGGCGCTCCCGAGGGTTACTTCGACACCATGCTGAGCCCTTACCCCGCGGCCGGCGGGGCCTGAGGGCCGCCCCGGGCGGAGGCCGCGGCCGTCCGCAGCGCCGCCACCACCCTCCCCACCGCCGTGCCCTCCCCGGCCCCCTTGCGGACCGCCGCGACCACGTGCCGGACCGGGCGGTCCGCGGACAGTTCCCGCATCACCACGCCGTCCCGCCGCTCGGCCGCCATCCGCGGCACCAGCGCCACGCCCATGCCCGCCTCGACCATCGCCAGGATCGCCGTCCAGCCGACCGCCGCGTGCCCCTGGTACGGCCGGAACCCGGCCGCCTCGCACGCCGCGCGGGTGATGTCCGACCAGGGCCCGCTGCCGCCGAAGATCCACGGCTCGGTGGCGAGGTCGGCCAGCCGCAGCCGCTCCGCGCGGGCCAGCGGGTGGTCGTGGGGCAGGGCGACGTCCAGGGGATCGGCGAGCAGCACCACCCGGCTGAAGCGCGGGTCGGCGGCGCTGGGCGCCTGGGCCGCCAGGGACAGGGCGAGGTCCGCCTCCCCGGCGGCCAGCAGCTCGTACGCCTCCTGCGCCTCCGCCTCGCGCACCCGCACCTCGATGCCGGGGTACGTGGCCCGCAGCGCGGTCACGGCCGGTACGACGAGGGCGGGTACGGCGGTGGAGAAGGCGCCCACCCGGACCTCGCCGGCCTCGCCGTCGACGTAGGCCGCCAACGCGGCGTCCGCGCGTTCCAGTTGCTCGAACACGGCCTCGGCGTGCCGCAGCACCAGCCGGGCGGCGTCCGTCAGCAGCACCCGGCGGCCCTGGGCCCGCAGGAGTTCGACCCCGAGCTGCCGGGAGAGGTTCGTCAGTTGCTGGGAGACGGCCGACGGGGTCATGCGCAGCGCCTCGGCCGTCGCGGTCACGGTCCCCCGCTCCCGCAGCGTCCGCAGGATGTGCAGCTTCCGGATGTCCCACTCGGGCCTTCGTGACGGCATGGCCGCAACCTATCGGTGCCGCATCCCGCCGGTGGCCCGCCCTGGGCGGTGGCCCGCTCCGGGCGGTGATGGGGCCCGGGCGGTGGTGGGGCCCGGCTCACCGTCAGGCCCGGCTCACGGGCAGACCCGGCTCACCGGCGGACCCGGCTCACCGGCGGGATCCGGCCCCCAGCATCACTCCGCCCAGGATCAGCGCCATGCACAGCGCCTGCGCCCAGCCGGTGGGCTCGGCCAGCAGCGCCCAGGACAGCAGGGACACGCAGACCGGCTGGAGGTAGTAGACGACGCCCGCGCGGGTCGGCCCGACGAGGGCGATCGCCTTGTTCCAGGCGAAGAAGGCGACCGCCGAGGAGGCGACACCGACGTACAGCAGCGGCAGCACCGTGCCGGGCGTGGGTGTGAAGCCGCCCTGGACGGCGAGGCTGACGCCCTGGACGGGCAGCAGCATGAGGGCGCCGGTGAGGAAGGTGGTGAAGAGGAAGGCGGCGCCGCCGAGTTCGGCGGGCCGGTGGCGCAGCAGCGCGCTGTAGGAGCCGAAGCAGCAGGCGGCGACGAGCATCCACAGGTCCCCGGCGCCGAACGCGGCCCGGCCTCCTCCCCCGCCGACCAGCAGCAGCACGCCCCCGCAGGCGATCAGCAGCCCGGCGACGCGACGGCCGCCGAGCCGTACGCCGCCCGCCCGCTCGAACACCGCCATCAGCACGGGTGACGCGGCCATGATCATGCCCATGTTGGCGGCGGGGGTGGTGAGTCCGGCCTGGTTGACGAGGGTGTTGTAGGCGGCGACGCCGAGGAGGGAGGCGAGGAGCACGAAGCCGAGGTGGCGGCGGATCAGTTCCCGCTGCCGCCAGGCCTGGCGGGCGCCGAACGGGGCCACGGCGGCGAGCGCCACCACCCAGCGCCAGAACGCGTGCTGGATGGGCGGCACGTCGTCGGCCAGGGCGCGGGAGGTGACGAAGCTGCCGGACCAGACGAGGGTGGCGAGCGCGGCGAGCGCGATGCCGAGAAGGGGGGCCGACGCCCGCGCGGCGGGTACGGCGGGGGAAGCAGGGGCGGGTGTCCGGTCGGCGACGACGGCCACGGATGTCCTTTCACTGGAAGGCGGGGAAAGCGGTGTCCCTACCGTCGCAGCGCCGGATCTGTCACGTCCATCGAATCTTTTCGATCATTTCTTTCACTGGAACTGAAAGATGGGGCCTCCCGTACCGGCACCACGGGTGCCGTCGCGGGTGGCACCGCGCGCGGCGTGAGCTGTCCGGCCACCGTCGCCCCGAACGCCAGTGCCATGCCCACCAGTTGCGCCGGGGTGAGGGCCTGGCCGAGGGCCGCCCAGCCGACGGCCGCGGCGGTCAGCGGCGACAGCGGGCCGAGGAAGGTGACCTGCGTGGCGGTGAGCCGGCCGATGCCGCGGAACCACAGCCAGTACGCGACCGCCGTGTTCACCAGCGCCAGGTAGAGGTAGCCGCCGGCCGCCCGGCCGTCCAGCGCGGGCGGCGCACCCTCGGCCAGGAGGGCGAGCGGGGCGATGAGCAGGCCGCCGGCGGTCAGCTGCCAGCCGGTGAGCGCCAGCGGGCCGACGCCGTCGGGGCGGCCCCACCGCTGGGTGAGCACGGTGCCCGTGGACATGGACGCGGTGGAGGCGAGGGCCGCCAGCAGGCCGAGCGCGTCCAGCTCCCCGGCCGCCCGGAGCACGACGAGGCTGACGCCGAACGCGGCGGTGACGCCGGTGAGGACGGAACGGAGGGTCGGCCGCCGGCCCAGCAGTACGGCCGACAGGCCCACCACGAACAGCGGCCCGGCCGAGCCGACGGCGGCGGCCATGCCGCCCGGCAACCGGTAGGCGGACAGGAACAGCAGCGGGAAGAAGGCGCCGATGTTGAGCGCACCCAGGACCGCCGTCTTCCACCACCAGGCGCCGCGCGGCAGCACCCGGGCCAGGGCGAGGAGCAGCAGACCGGCGGGCAGGGCGCGCATGAGGCCGGTGAACAGGGGGCGGCCGGGCGGGAGGAACTCGGTGGTGACGGCGTAGGTGGTGCCCCAGGAGACCGGGGCGAGGGCGGTCAGGGCGATGAGGGCGGCACGGTCGGTGCGGGCGGTGCGGGCGGTGCGGGCGGTGGCCATGGGGGCACCCTTCGGGATCCGAAGCGGCAGGTGTCCGTGCCCGGCGTCCGGACAGAGGGCCGACCAGGAAGGTCGGCATTAAGTAGCTTAGTTCTAAGCAAGTTTCCGTCAAGCTACTTTCTTGCGGCCGACCGGGACGCGGCCGATACTCGTGCCATGAGCGAACGCCCCGAACGGCACAGGGACCCGGTCGACGCGATCGTCGGCCAGTGGGCGGCCGTACGCCCCGATCTGGACACCGCCGCCATGGAGGTCTTCGGCCGCATCCACCGGCTCTCCCGCGCGATGGGGGACCGGATCGAGAAGGCATACGCCCGCTACGGGATCTCGCGCGGGGAGTTCGACGTCCTGGCGACGCTGCGCCGCTCGGGTGAGCCGTACACGCTCTCTCCCCGGCAACTCTCGGCGACGCTCATGCTCACCACCGGCGGCATGACGGGGCGTCTGGACAAGCTGGAGCGGGCGGGACTGCTGCGGCGCTCCCCCGACCCGCACGACCGGCGCGGACTCCAGGTCACGCTCACCGGGCGAGGGCTGGAGCTGGTCGACGAGGCGGTCGGCACGGGGCTCGCCGTGCAGACGGAAGCCCTGTCCGCCCTGGAGGAGGAGAAGGCGGACCAGCTGGCCGCACTGCTGCGCGAACTGCTGGCCGCGACGGAGCGGTAGCCGGGCCACTCAGCCCGCGTGACCACTCGATCCGCCCGGCCATTCGATCCGCCCGGCCACTCGATCCGCCCGGCCATTCGATCCGCTCGGCCACTCGATCCGCTCGGCCACTCGATCCGCTCGGCCACTCGATCCGTGTGACCGCTCAGCCCACGTGGGCGGCGACCGCCGCCTCGACCGACCGCGCGTCGGGGGCCTCCGCCGCCCAGGCCACGTATCCGTCGGGCCGCACCAGGACGGCCGTACGGCGGTCGCTCGCCCAGCGCGCCACGGCCAGCCGCCCCTCGCGCCCGCCCCACTCCTCGTACGGCCCGTGCGGCTCGTGCGACTCGTGCGACTCGTGCGACTCGTGTGGCCCGTGTGATTCGTGCGGCTCGTGCGACTTCTGCGCCTCGCGTGATCCAAGCGACCCGTGCGACTTCGGGGTGATGAGCACGAACCGCCCGCCCCGCAGGGCCTCGTGGAGCCGGCCGCCGGCGGCGAGGGCGACGTCCGGGACGCGCCGGCCGGTCAGGGGGTGGGAGCCCCGGGGAGCGGCGTACTTGTAGCCGATGCCGGTGACCTGGGCGGCCACCGCGCGGCGGACCGGGCCGACGTGGTCCAAGGCGGTGGTGAGCGCCGCGCGCAGCGCCAGCGTCCAGGGGCGTTTGGCCATGGCGAGGCGGATGATGCCGCCGCTGCTGCGGAGTACCGTCCTGCCGGCGGGGTGGCGTTCGGCCTGGTAGGTGTCGAGGAGCCCGTCGGACGCGTGCCCGTGGAGGACGGCCGCCAGCTTCCAGCTCAGGTTGGCCGCGTCCTGCAGGCCGGTGTTCATTCCCTGCCCGCCGGCCGGGGTGTGGACGTGCGCCGCGTCCCCGGCGAGGAAGACCCGGCCCACGCGGTAGGCGGGCGCCTGGCGCTCGTCGCTGTGGAAGCGGGACATCCAGCGGGCGTCGTGCATGCCGAAGTCACGGCCGAGGGCGAGCCGGGTGATCTCCTTGACCTCCGCCAGGTCGAGCGGCTCGCCGTCGGGGACGTTCCGGCCGCGGTGCCAGCCGATCACCCGGTGGTAACCGTCGCCGAAGGGCGCGAGGAAGGCGAAGGCGTCGCCCACGGCGTCGGCGGTGAGCAGCGACCCGGGCTCCTCGGCGAGCCGTACGTCGGCCAGGACGACGGAGCGGATGACCGGACGGCCGGGGAAGGACAGGCCGACGGCCGTACGCACGGTGCTGCGCATCCCGTCGGCGCCGACGACGTACGCCGCCCGCAGCTCCTCGGCCCGCTGCCCGCCGGGCCCGCGGACCACCACGGTCACGCCGTCGGCGTCCTGGGCCAGCCCGGTCACCTCGGTCTCGTACCGGAACCGCGCACCCGCGTCCGCCGCGCGCCGCGCCAGAGCCCGTTCGACCTCGTACTGCGGGATGACGAGGAGGTGGTTGAAGCGGGAGGGGAGGGCGGTGAGGTCGACGGTGAGCCGGCCGAAGAGGCGGAGCCGGTCGAGGGGGCGGCCCACGACTTCCAGGCCGTCGGCCAGGCCACGGACGTCGAGCTGTTCGAGGGTGCGGGCGTGCAGGACGAAGGCGCGGGAGAGGTTGCTGATCTTGCGGGGGCGCTTTTCGAGGACGGTGACGGGTACGCCCGCGGCGGCGAGGTCGCCGGCCAGGAGCAGACCGGTGGGGCCGGCGCCGACGACGAGGACGGGGTGGGTGGTGCCGTTCATGGTGGCCTCCCTGGGTCCCAGCGCGCCAACAGGTGTTTGCCAACGCTTGTAGACAAGGGTAGGGAGTGCCGGGGGAAGAGGTCAACGGTTGTTGGCCCGCGGGCGTTGGCATACCACTGTTGGCCTGCGAGCGTTGGCCTACCGATGTGGGCCTGCGAGCGTTGGTCTACCGATGTGGGCCTGTCGACGTTGGCCTACCGGTGTTGGCCTGCAAGCGTTGGCCGACTGACGTTGGCCTACCGGTGTGGGCCTGTCGACGTTGACCTACCGGCGTTGGCCCACCAATGTTGGCCCACACCCGTTGGCAGACTCACCTAGGCTTGTCGCCATGCCCGATGCCAAGCCTCCAGCTACCGCCCGACCAGCTCCCGCCCGACCGGCGCCCACCCAGCGCTCCGGCGCCACCCGCGCCGCCATCCTCGACGCCGCCCGCGAGCGCTTCGCCACCGATGGCTACGAGCGGGCCACCATCCGCGCCATCGCCAAGGACGCGCGGATCGACCCGTCGATGGTGATGCGCTACTACGGCAGCAAGGAGGGCCTCTTCGCGGCGGCCGTCGCCGTCGACCTGAAGCTGCCCGATCTGGCCCCTCTCCCCCGGCACGAGGTCGGCCACGCCCTCGTGACGCACTTCCTGAGCCTGTGGGAGCGGAACAACGAGGTCTTCACGGCCCTGCTCCGGGTCGGTGTCACCAACCAGGCGGGGGCCGAGCGCATGCAGGGCGTCTTCCGGGACCAGTTGCTGCCGGTCGCCCGCCAGGCGTGCCCGGACCCCGAGCAGGCGCCGGCGCGTGCGGCGCTGGTCGCCTCGCAGTTGCTCGGGCTGGCGCTCACCCGCTACGTGCTGCGGCTCCCGCCGACCGTCGCGCTGGCCCGCGAGGAGGTGGTGGCGTGGCTGGCGCCCACCCTGCAGCGCTACCTGACCTCTCCGAGCCCCTGACACGCCCCGCTCCGGTCACCTGACACGACTCACGCCGGCCACCTGACACGACTCGCGCCGGACTCCTCACACGACCGGCTCCGGACCCCTGACCCGACCGGACGCGAACACGCCGAGGGCGCCGGCCTCGTCACCGTACGGCGGATGCATGTACGTGCGGCGAGGCCGGCGCCCTCGGCGGAATCCGCGGGTGGCGGGCGGCCCGGCGCGGAACGTCCCGGTGAGAGCCGGTAAGGACCGATGAGAACCGGTAAAGACCTATAAGAACCGATGAGGACCGATGAGGACCGGTGAGAACCGGTCAGGCCTTGGCGGTGGCCTTGGTCTTGACGTTCCGGCTGGTCACCCGGTGCTTCTCCTGCGACCGGTCCAGGACCATGACCAGGCCCGCGATGACCAGGAAGAGCACGATGGGGGCGAAGACGAACAGGCCCAGCGTCTCGATGACGCTCAGGCCCGTGCCGGGGTCGTCACCGTCGTCGCGGGTCAGCGCGAGCGCGGGGGACGACATGAGCAGCATCATCAGCGTCGTACCGGCGGCCAGGGTGCCGGCGCGCAGGGCGTTCTTCTTGTCCACGGTGCCCAAGTTAGCGAACGGCCGGACGGGCCGCGCGCCCGGGGTGCCGTACGGGGACCGTGCCGTGGTGCCGCCGCCCCCGGAACGCACCGCTCCGGACCGGGCGGCGGCATCTCAGCCACCGGACGGGCCGGCGGAGCCGCCGGCGTCCTCCCGGACGGCGCCGATCAGCGCCCGCAGCCTCGGGGACGCCGCCAGTTCCTCCAGCGTCACGGGGCGCCCCTCGGCGTCGGCGACCGGCAGGCGCCAGTTCGGGTACTGGTCCCAGGTGCCGGGCAGGTTCTGCGGGCGGCGGTCGCCGACCCCGTCCGGGAGCCAGACGCCGACCATCCGGGCGGGGGTGCGCGCCAGGAAGCGGTGGACGGCCTGGATCCCGGCCTCCTCCGAGGCGGCCCCGGCGTCCCCGCCGGTGCCGTGCAGCAGGCCGAGCCGGGCGAGCAGCGCCAGCCACTCCCCCGTGTCGGCGGCGGCCTCCGCCGCCTCCCGTTCCCGGGGGCGGGCCAGCAGGCCGAGGCGGTCGCGGAGTTCGACGTGCTCGCCGGTGAGGCGGGCGGCGGTGGGCGGCAGGTCGTGGGTGGTGGCGGTGGCCAGGCAGTCGGCGCGCCAGCGCTCCGGGGGCAGGGGGCGGCCGTCGCCCGTCCAGTCCCGCTCGAACCACAGCACCGACGTGCCGAGCACCCCGCGCTCGCGCAGCGCCTCGCGCACGCCGGGCTCCACCGTCCCCAGGTCCTCGCCGATCACCACGGCCCCGGCGCGGGTGGCCTCCAGCACCAGGACGGCGAGCATGGCCTCGGCGTCGTAGCGGACGTAGGCGCCCTCCGTCGGCGGGTGGCCGCGCGGCACCCACCACAGCCGGAACAGGCCCATCACGTGGTCGATGCGCAGGGCGCCGGCGTAGCGGAACAGGGCGCGCAGGAGCTGCCGGAAGGGCGCGTAGCCGGAGGCGGCCAGCCGGTCCGGGCGCCAGGGCGGCAGCCCCCAGTCCTGGCCGCGGGCGTTGAAGGCGTCCGGCGGGGCGCCCACCGACATCCCGGCGGCGAAGTGGTCCTGCTGGGCCCAGGCGTCGGCTCCCTGGGGGTGCACGCCCACCGCGAGGTCGTGCACGACGCCGACCGGCATCCCCGCCTCCCGGGCGGCGCGCTGGGCGGCGCGCAGTTGGGCGTCGGTGAGCCAGGCCAGCCGGCGGTGGAAGTCGACGCGGCCTTGCAGCTCGGCGCGGGCACGGGCCGTCTCACTCGAACGGGGGTCGCGCAGGGCGGCCGGCCAGTGGTGCCAGTCGGAGCCGTGCACCTCGGCGAGGGCGCACCAGGTGGCGTGGTCCTCCAGCGCCTGGCCCTGCTCGGCGAGGAAGTCGCGGTAGGCCGCGCGCCGGCCCGGCCCGAGGGGCACCTCGTCCAGCAGTTCCAGCGCCTGCCGCTTCAGCTCCCACACCGCGTCCCGGTCGATCAGGGCGCCCTTGTCCAGCACGGCCTCCCGCAGCCGTGCGGCCCGCTCCCGCAGCGCCCCCAGCGACCGCGCCGCCTCGTCGCCGGTGACATGGGCGAACTCGTGGACGTCCTCGATCCGCAGGTGGACCGGGTCGGGGAAGCGGCGGGAGGAGGGCCGGTAGGGGGAGGGGTCGGTGGGGGCGCCGGGCACGGCCGCGTGCAGCGGGTTGACCTGGACGAACCCGGCGCCGAGGGCGCGTCCGGCCCAGGAGGCCAGCTCGGCGAGGTCGCCCAGGTCGCCCATGCCCCAGGAGCGGCGGGACAGGAGGGAGTAGAGCTGGACGAGCAGCCCGTACGAACGGTGTTCGGGCAGGGGCAGCCGGGCCGGGGCGACGATCAGGTGGACGTCGGCCGTCCGCCCGTCGGGGGCGGTGGCGGTCAGCCGGTGGACGCCGGGCGGGAGCCCCTCGGGGCCGGCGCGGGTCTCGCCCTGCTCGGTGGTGACGCGCAGCCGGGTGCCCTCGGGCAGCGCGGCCAGGGCGGCCGGTGTGCCGCCGCCGTGCCACCACACCACCGTCGGCGGCAGCAGCCGTTCGCGCAGGTGCCGTTCGCGGGCGGTGAGCGCGGCGCGTACGGCCCCGGGCGTGCCCGCGTCGACGCCGAGGGCGGCCAGGGCGAGGGTGACGGCGGTGGCCGAGGCGGTGACCGTACGGCCCGGTGAGGGGCTGTAGGAGGGGGCGACGCCGTGCAGTTCGGCGAGGCGCGACAGGTCCTCGGTGGGGGGTTCGGCCGGCCGGGGCGCGGTCATCTAGCGCCCCATGGGTTCCGGGACGGCGAAGGACGGGCCGCCCTGCTCGGGCACGAAGGCCGTGAGCTCGGGCGAGGACTCGCTGGTCAGCGGCGTGGCGTCGGCGAACGGCGGCTCACTGGTGAGGGGCTCGGCGTCGGGCAGCGGCGGCTCGCTGGTCAGCGGGGGCTCGGCGCAGCCGCCTTCCGCGCCGAAGGCGCACAGGTGGGGGATGCCGGGTTCGGCGGAGGGCTCCGCCACGGGTTTGGACGGGGACGGGAGCCTGAGGTGTGCCGGTGCAGCCACGGGGGCCTCCTTGTCGGGCACGGCGGGGCGTGCCTGGGCGTGTCGTACGGCTGGACGTGTCCTGTGTCTCACGGCTGAGCGTGTGTCGGCGTGACTTTGCGGGTTACGGCAGCCCTACCCAGTGGGCGCGCGGCCAGACGCCCCCGAACGGACAACGTGCTCCTGGTCACACCCGGCTGTCCCACCCGGCTGTCCCGCCCCGCCGTCCTGCCCGACCGTCCTGCCCGACCGTCACCCCCGGCCGTCCCACCCGACCGCCACACCCGGCACGGATTCCCGGCCCGGGACCTCGTGAGCCCTGTCGGGCACCCGGCAATGTTTCCCGGCAATTCAGTCACTGCGGCCACTGTCGTTGACACGTTCACCGCAGGGATGGTGGGCTCGATCCCTCGATACGACGGACGTACGACACCGGTGTGCTCCACCAGCGGAGCGGAGGACCAGCGACCAGGAGGGGGCCCGTGCAGCCACGGCGCAGAAAGGGGGCGGCCGCCCTCGCGTTCGCCGTCCTCGCCGGAACCCTGGGGGCCGCGCCCGCCGCCGTGGCGGCCCCGCCGTCCCCGGGTACGGCGACCACGTCACCCGACACGCCCGACACGCCGGATACACCAGGCACGCCCGACGCGTCCGAGTCCGGCGGCGTCGCGGTCTGGCCGCGCCCGCAGTCCCTGCGGGCGAACGGCACGCCCGTCCCCGTAACCGACGAAGTCGCCCTGATCGCCGACCCGGCGGCGGACCCGTACGCCCTCACCGCCCTGAGCACACTGCTGCGCCGGGCCGGGGCGCGCACGGTCACCTCTCTCCACGCCGGCGAGAAGCCCCCCGCCGGGGCCCTGGTGGTGCGCGCGCGGACGGAGCCGTCCGGCGACGGCACCCGGCACGGCCTGCCCTCCGGCGGCTACCGCCTGACCGTCGGCCGCGGCGCCGTCACGCTCACCGGCACCGGCGAGGACGGCCTGTTCCACGCCGTGCAGACGCTGCGCCAGCTGGTGCGCGCCGACGGCACGATCACGGCCGTCGACGTCCGCGACTGGCCCGGCACCGCCGTGCGCGGCGTCACCGAGGGCTTCTACGGCACCCCGTGGACGCACGCGCAGCGGCTGGCCCAGCTCGACTTCATGGGCCGCACCAAGCAGAACCGTTACCTGTACGCCCCCGGTGACGACCTCTACCGGCAGGCCCGCTGGCGCGAGCCCTACCCGGCCGCGCAGCGCGCGGAGTTCCGGGAGCTGGCCGAGCGGGCCCGGCGCAACCACGTCACGCTCGCCTGGGCGGTGGCGCCGGGACAGGCGATGTGCTTCGCGTCGGACGAGGACGTGCGGGCGCTGACGCGCAAGCTGGACGCGATGTGGGCGCTGGGCTTCCGCGCCTTCCAGCTCCAGTTCCAGGACGTCAGCTACAGCGAGTGGCACTGCGAGGTGGACGCGGAGCGGTTCGGCTCCGGCCCCGAGGCGGCGGCGCGCGCGCAGGCGCACGTGGTGAACGCGGTGGCCCGGCACCTGACGGAGCGCCACCCCGGGGCCGCCGCCTTGGCGGTGATGCCGACCGAGTACTACCAGGACGGCTCCACCGCCTACCGCCGGGCGCTGGCCTCGGCCCTGGACGCGGACGTGCAGGTGGCGTGGACCGGCGTCGGCGTGGTCCCCCGGACCATCACCGGCCGCGAACTGGCGCGGACCCGGGACGTGTTCGGGCATCCGCTGGTCACGATGGACAACTACCCCGTCAACGACTACGCGCCCGGCCGGGTCTTCCTCGGCCCCTACCAGGGCCGCGAACCGGCCGTCGCCACCGGCTCGGCCGCCCTGCTGGCCAACGCGATGGAGCAGGCGGAGGCGTCCCGGATCCCGCTGTTCACCGCCGCCGACTACGCCTGGAACCCGCGCGCCTACCGCCCCGCGCAGTCCTGGCGGGCGGCGATCGGCGACCTCGCGGGCGGGAACGCGGCCCGCGAGAAGGCCCTGTCCGCCCTCGCCGGCAACGACGCGTCCTCCGTCCTGGGCACCGAGGAGTCGGCGTACCTGCGCCCGCTGATCGACGGCTTCTGGCGGGCCCACGCCGCCGCCGGGACGGACGACGGGTCCGCCGTGCGCCTGCGCGAGGAGTTCGCGCTGCTGCGCGAGCTGCCGCGCCGGCTCGGGCGGGGCGGCCTGGGCAGCGAGATCGCCCCCTGGTCGCAGCAGCTGGCCCGTTACGGCGAGGCGGGCACGAGGGCGCTGGACATGCTGCGCGCGCAACGCGCGGGCGACGCGGCTGCGGCCTGGACGGCGTACCGGGACCTGGCCGGCCTGCGCGAGCGGCTGTCGGCGGCCCGGGTGACGGTCGGCAAGGGCGTGCTGGACGTGTTCCTGCGGCGGGCGCAGCAGGCGTACGAGGCGTGGGCGGGCCTGGACCGCGATCCCGCCGCCCGCGCGGACGACCGGGCGGACGGCCGATCCGGCGGCCGTGCGGACGACCAGACGGACAACCAAGCCGATGGCCGCGCGGACGACCGGGCGGACGACCCCACGGACGGCCAGGCCGACGACCGCACGGACGATCGCACGTCCGTCCGCTTCCCCCACGCCCGCCCCCTGGCCGCCGTGACGGTGCTCGCCGACCCCGGCACCGGCGGCGACGTGGAGGTCCACGTCCCCGGCCAGGGCTGGCGGCGCCTCGGTCCCCTGCACCCGAGCGGCGCCACGGAACTCACCCCGCCCGGCCCCGGCCGGACGCCGGGCACCGCGCCCGCCCGCCCCGCCGGCGCCCCGCTCACCTCCGCCACCCGGGCCGACGCCGTCCGCGTCACCGGCCCGGACGCGTCCCGGGTACGTCACGTCGTCCCCTGGTTCGGTGACGTGGCCGACGCCTCCCTGGACCTGGACCGCGCACAGACGGACGCCGAGATCGGCGGCACCGGGCGCCTGACGGTCCGGCTGGGCGCGCTGCGGCCGTCCGACGTCCGGGGCACGCTCACCGCCGACGCCCCCGAGGGCGTCCGGGTCCGCGTCCCGCAGGCCCCGCTGGTCCTCCACCGCGGCCAGGCGCTGGAGGTCCCGGTCGAGGTGAGCGTCGCGCCGGGGACGCCCTCCCGGTCGTACGACGTGCGGCTCGCCTTCGGCGGGACGAGCCGCACCCTCACCGTCCGCGCCTTCCCGCGCACCGCCGGGCCCGACCTGGCCCGCACCGGCACGGCGAGCTCCTCCGGCGACGAGACACCCGACTTCCCGGCACCGGCCGCCAACGACGGCGACCCCCGGACGCGCTGGTCGTCCCCGGCGGACGACGGCGCCTGGTGGCAGGTGGAGCTGGACCGCCCGGTGCGTCTGGGGCGGGTCGTGCTGCACTGGCAGGACGCGTACGCGTCGGCGTACCGCGTCCAGGTCTCGGCGGACGGCCGCCGCTGGCGCACGGCGGCGACGGTGCGGGACGGCCGCGGCGGGCGGGAGACCGTCCGCATGGACGAGCGGGACGTGCGGTACGTGCGCGTGGAGGGCGAGAAGCGGGCCACGCGGTACGGATACTCGCTGTGGTCGGTGGAGGCGTACGCGGTCGCGGACTGACCGGCCGGCCCGCACGTCCCCCCACGCCCCCGAAAGTCCCCACACGCCCCCACTGCTCCCCCGCACGCCCCCAAAAAGTCCCCGTACTTTCCCGCCCTCCACTATTCACTCAGTACATGTAGCCAGTGCATACTGATCTCCATGAGCACCCGCCACATCCTGCTGGGACTGCTCGCCTCCGGGCCGAGCCACGGCTACGACCTCAAGCGACGCCACGACGAACGTTTCCCGCAGGCCCGTCCGCTGGCCTACGGGCAGGTCTACACGACCCTCCAGCGCCTGGTCCGGGACGGCCTGGCGCAGGTCGAGGGCACCGACTCCGACGGCGGCCCCGAGCGGACGACGTACCGCATGACGGACGACGGCTCCCGCGAACTGGCCCGGTGGGCCGCCGAGATCGCGCCGCCGGCGCCGTTCGTCACCAACGAGATCTTCGCCAAGGTCGTCGTCGCGATCCTGTCAGGCGGCGACCCGGCGGCCTACCTGCGCGCCCAGCGCGCCGCCCACATGGAGCGGATGCGGGAGCTCACGGCCGTCAAGACGGCCCCGGGCACGGACCTGGCGACCGTCCTCTCGGCCGACTACGCCCTCAGCCATCTCGACGCCGACCTGCGCTGGATGACCACGACGGCGGCCCGGCTCACCACCCTGACCGCGGAGGTCGACGCGGCATGAAGACCCCGCCGAGCGCCCGAAGAAGACCGACGCCCACCAAGGGAGACCGATGACCCGCCCAAGGGACACCGCGGAGCCGCTTCTCACGGCCCGCGACCTCACCAAGGCGCACGGCAGGACCCAGGCCCTGCGCGGCGCCTCGGTGGAGCTGCGCGCCGGTGAGATCCTCGCCGTCACCGGCGCCAGCGGCAGCGGGAAGTCGACGCTGCTGCACTGCCTGGCCGGGATCGTCCGCCCCGACGGCGGGTCGGTGACCTACGGCGGGCAGCGGCTGGACGAGCTGCCCGAGAAGCGGCTGAGCGAGCTGCGCCGGACCGACTTCGGGGTGGTGTTCCAGTTCGGGCAGCTGATCCCGGAACTGACGGCCCTGGACAATGTGGCGCTGCCGCTGATGCTGGCCGGCACCGCCCGCGCCGACGCCCGCCGAAGGGCCGCCGAGTGGCTGGAGCGGTTTGGGGTGCGCGGGCAGGAGGAGTCGCGGCCGGGCGAGATGAGCGGCGGCCAGGCGCAGCGGGCCGCGCTGGCCAGGGCTCTGGTCACCGGGCCGAAGGTGGTCTTCGCGGACGAGCCGACCGGGGCGCTGGACTCACTGGCGGGCGAACAGGTGATGACGGCCCTCGCCCACACGGCCCGCGAGGCGGGCACGGCGGTCCTGCTGGTCACGCACGACGCCCGGGTGGCGGCGTACGCGGACCGCGAGGTGCAGGTGCGGGACGGCGCCGTGGCCCCGCTGGGGGTGGAGGCATGAGCGTGCCCGTACAGACCGACCTGCGGCTGGCCTGGCAGCTCACCCGCGGCTCCGACCGCCGGGAGCGGTGGCGGATCGCGCTCACCGCGGCCGGCGCGGCCCTGGCGACCGGGCTCGCCCTGCCCGCCGCGGCACTGGCCTCGCTCCAGGGCGGTTACGCCATCCCCGTCGCCCACGGCCTGCTGGACGAGCCCGGCACCCGCTCCGGGGTCATCGTCGGCCTGCTGCTCCTGCTGGTCCCGGTGCTGGGCTTCCTCGGCCAGTGCACCCGCATCGGCGCCGTGCACCGCGACCGGCGCCTGGCCGGACTCCGGCTGGCCGGTGCCGCACCCTGGCAGGTACGGCGGATCGCCGCGCTGGAGACCGGGCTGGCCTGTCTGCTCGGTTCGGCGGTCGCCACCGTGGGCGCGGTCCTGTTCCTGCTGCGCCTGTGGAGCCGGCCCACCGCCCTGGCCTGGGCGGGCATCGCCCTGGTCGCCGTCGGCGTGCCGGTGCTGGGCGCGGCGGCGGGCGCGCTCGCGCTGCGCCGGGTGGTGGCCTCCCCGCTGGGCTGGGTACGGCGGACGCACCCGCGCACGGGACGCGGCCCGGGACTGCTGTTCCTGGGCGCCCTGCTGCTGGTGGCGGTGGCGGCCCCGGCGGCCGTGACCGCCACCGCCGCCGGCTCGGGCGGCCGGAACCACTGGCAGGGGCCGCTGACCGTGTTCGGCCTGGTCCTGGCGGTCGGCGCGGGCGCGGTGTGGCTGGCCGGGGCGACCGCCCGCCGCACCGGGCGGCTGCTGGCGCGGCGGGCCCGCACGGCGGCGGTGCTGATCGCGGCGGAACGGCTGCGCGACGACCCGTGGGCGGCGGCCCGCACCCATGCCGCCGTCCTGCTGGTGACGGTCGCCGGCACCGGCTTCGCCGGCATCCGGCAGGCCCTGCTCGCCGACCTGCGCGGCAAGCAGTACCCGGCCGCCGACATGGCCTACTACACCACCGGCCTGAACCTGGCCGGCGGCGCCGTCCTCGTCGCCCTCGCGGTCACCCTGTCCGGCCTGGCCGTGGGCACCGCCGAGTCGCTGGCCACCCGTCGCCGCACCCTCGCCACCCAGGCCACCGCCGGAGTGCCCCGCGCGGTGCTGAACCGGGCCCTGCTGCTGGAGACGGCCCTGCCCCTCGCCCCCGCCCTGCTGCTCGCGGGCACCGGGGGAATGGCGGTCGGCGTCTGGTACGGCACGCTCACCGCCGACGGCGCCGCCTTCGCCGTACCGTACGGGGCCCTGCTGGTCCCGCCGGCGGTCTACGCCTGCTCCCTGCTGGCCGCGGCCACGGCCCTGCCCCTGCTGCGCCGCACGGCGGGCCCCGCGGAGCTGCGGTACGCCTGACCCGGCTCCGAAGCCGTCCCCCGCGAGACGGCCTTCCCCTACGCTGAGGTTCGTGGACCCCCGCAAGAGCAGGAGGACCCTGTGACCGTGACCGCCGACCGGCCCCAGATGCTCGTCACCGAGTTCGAGGAACTCGCCCGGCACGCCGCCCGGACCATAGAAGGCGCGCGGCTGGAGTTCATCAACGGACATCTGGGGGGGAAGGCCGTGCCCGACGGCGATCACGGACGTGTCATCCAGTGGCTCACACGCATCTGCATGCAGCACCGGCCCGACCTGTGGCTGGACCCGACGCAGGGGCTGCGGATCGAGACGTACCGGGAAGGCCGCGCGCGCCCGGACGGCTCCCTGGCACCCGCCGACGCGTTCGTGGCACAGGGCGAATGGGCCGACCCCACCCCCGTCCTCATGGTCGTCGAAGTCACCTCCTACGACTCCGACACCGACCGGCGCGACCGCGTCGACAAGCCCCGGGTCTACGCCGAGACCGGCATCCCGGTCTACCTCCTGATCGACCGCGACACCTGCGAGGTCAAGGTGCACAGCCGCCCGGACGGCGTCCGCTACGAAACCGTGCAGACGCTGCCCTTCGGCAAGGAGGTCGCCCTGCCCGACCCGGTCGGCATCACCCTCGACACCGAACCGCTGAAGAACTGGGTCCGCTGACACCGGACCCGGTCCCCCGCCCCCGCCTCCCTGGCTCCCTGGCTCCCTGGCTCCCTGGCTCCCGCCCGGACGTACGAAGGCCCGGACCGTCAGGCTGAGATGCCGTCGATCCGGGCCAGGGCGTCGTCCGCGCCGTAGGGCTGCAAGTACGGCAGCCAGCGCGGGTCCCTGTGGCCGGTCCCGATGATGCGCCAGGCCAGGCCGGTGGGCGGGGCCGGTTTGTGGCGCAGCCGCCAGCCGATCTCACCGAGGTGGCGGTCGGCCTTCACGTGGTTGCAGCGGCGGCAGGAGGCCACCACGTTGTCCCAGACGTGCTTGCCCCCGCGACTGCGCGGGACGACGTGGTCGACGCTGGTCGCGACGCCCCCGCAGTACATGCACCGGCCTCCGTCGCGTGCGAAGAGCGCCCGCCGGGTCAGGGGGACGGGGCCCCGGTAGGGGACCCGCACGAAACGCTTGAGCCGGACCACGCTGGGTGCGGGGACGGTGACGGTCGCGCTGTGCAGATAGGCGCCGGTCTCCTCGAGGCAGACGGCCTTGTTCTCGAGGACGAGGACGAGCGCGCGGCGGAGCGGTACGACGCCGAGCGGCTCGTACGACGCGTTGAGGACCAGGACATGCGGCACGGGTGCCTCCTTGTACGCCGGCGGCGCGTGGCTCGCGCCGGGACGATCCGTAGTCAGTCTCCCCTCATGCCTGGTGAACGCGCCACCACGTCCCGGTAACGGGCTGAGAGTGTTTTCGACCACACCCGCATTCATCCCCCGCGCCCCGCCCCGTTCAAGCGCGCGTGAGCAGTGTCTCTCCTTCTCCGGACCGGCCGACCCGCGCACGATGCCCCGTTAGTGTGGTGTTTCTGCCCTTCCGGTGACCTTTTCGTGATCTCGGCTTCCGAGCCGGAGGCAGACCGCCGTACCTGGAGGTATCCGCCGTGTCCCTGTCCGCCGTCCTCTCGGCCGCCGGGCCGTCGCCGTCGCCGTCGCCCTCCGGGACGACGGGCCCGTCGGTCCCCACGTTCCAGGACGCCCAGGAGAGCGCGACGAACGCCGCGAGCTGGGTGGAGGAGAACTGGTCGACGTGGCTCGCGATCGGTCTCCGCGTCCTGCTGATCGTCGTGATCGCCGCCGTGCTCCGCGCGGTGGTGCGGCGGGGGATCACCAAGCTGATAGACCGCATGAACCGCACGGTCCAGGCGGTGGACGGCACCGCGCTGGGCGGCCTGCTGGTCAACGCCGAGCGCCGCCGCCAGCGCTCGCAGGCCATCGGCTCGGTCCTGCGCTCGGTGGCGAGCTTCGTGATCCTGGGCACCGCCGCCCTGATGGTCCTGGCCACGTTCCAGATCAATCTGGCCCCGCTGCTGGCCTCCGCCGGTGTCGCGGGCGTCGCGATCGGTTTCGGCGCCCGCAACCTGGTCACCGACTTCCTCTCCGGCGTCTTCATGATCCTGGAGGACCAGTACGGCGTCGGCGACACCATCGACGCGGGCGTGGCCACCGGCGAGGTCATCGAGGTCGGTCTGCGCGTGACCAAGCTGCGCGGCGAGAACGGCGAGATCTGGTACGTCCGCAACGGCGAGGTCAAGCGCATAGGCAACCTCTCCCAGGGCTGGTCGACGGCCGGCGTGGACGTCACCGTCCGCTCCGGCGAGGACCTGGACAAGGTCAAGGAGACCATCGGCGCCGTCGGCGAGCGCATGGGCAAGGAGGAGCCCTGGAACGAGATGCTGTGGGGCCCGATCGAGGTCCTCGGCCTGGACAGCGTCCTGCTCGACTCCATGGTGGTCCGCGTCTCCGCCAGGACGATGCCGGGCAAGTCCCTGACCGTCGAACGCGAACTGCGCTGGCGCATCAAGCGCGCCTTCGACGCGGCCGACATCCCCATCGTCGGCGGCGCCACGGCCCCCGCCGAGGAGACCCCGGCCGCCGACCCGGCGGCGGCGGTCGCGCCCCCGTCGGCCTACGCCAGCACGACGTCCCCGCAGTCGCTGACGGCCTCCCCCCTGTCGCCGCCGAGCACGACCAAGTAACCGTCCCCTCCCGCCCGCTCCCTCCCGCCCGCTTGTCCCCTCCCGCCCGTCCCCGCCCGTGACGCCCGTGCGGCCCCGGCGCGCCCCGCC
>NZ_JBEXTV010000067.1:0-40975 GCF_040628835.1 Streptomyces sp. NPDC006134
GGTGGGGGGGGGGGCCCCGGGGCGGGGGGGGGCGCCCGGGGCCCCGGGGCGGGCGCGGGGCCCCCCCCCCCCGCCGGCCCCCCCCCCCCCCGCCCGCTCGCGGGGGGTCAGACGCGTGCCGTCTCCGGCACGGGCGCGTCGGAGGACTCCTGCGCGACGGGGTCCGCCGCGGGGCCGGCCTGCTCCTGGCCGACCGGCGGCACGTGCCGCAGCTTCGTCGCGATCAGGACGGCGACACCGGCCAGCAGCACGGCACCGATGCCGGTGACGGCGTGCAGCGAACCGGTGAACGCCTCCTGCGCCGGAGACAGGACCGCCGTGCGCAGCCGCTCCGGCGCACCGGCCACGGCGGCGCTCGCGCCGGCGAGGCTGTCGCGGGCCGCGTCGGTGATCGCGGCCGGGACGTCGGCCGGGATCGCGTCGTGGATCTGGTGGCGGTAGACGGCGCTGCCGACGGTGCCCACGACCGCGATGCCCAGGGCGGAGCCGAACTCGTTGCACATCTGCGCCAGCGAGCCCGCCGCACCCGCCTTCTCCATCGGGGCGTTGGCGATCACCAGGTTGGTGCCGAGCGCCACCAGCGGCGCACCGCAGAAGGAGAACACGGCGAACCCGACGACCAGGGTCACGACGCTGGTCGCCTGGGTGAAGACGACCATGCAGATCGCGGTGCCCACCATGCCGCCGGAGATCAGGTAGGCGGGACGGACCTTGGCCGCGATGGCCGGGGTGATGGCGAAGGCCACCGTGGCGGCGGCCATGCCGGGCAGCATCGCCAGACCCGACTGGAGCGTCGACAGACCGCCGACCATCTGGAAGAACTGGGAGGCGAACAGCATGGTCGCGCCGCCCACCAGGCTGTAGGTCAGCAGGCTGCCCAGCGTCACGCTGAAGGACCCGTTGGAGAACAGCTTCAGGTCCACGAGCGGGTCGCTCAGCCGGCGCTGGCGGCGCAGGAAGAGCGTGCCGAAGACGAGGCCGGCCACCAGCGAGGCCAGCGGCAGCGGCTCCCAGCCGGTACGGGCCAGTTCCTTGATGCCGTAGATCAGCGGCAGGATGCCGGCGAGCGACAGCACGACGCTGAGCGCGTCGGCCCGGCCGGCCTTGGTGTCGCGGAACTCGGGGAGGACGGCCGGACCGACCGCGAGGAGGAGGATCATGGCCGGTACGCCCAGCAGGAACACCGAGCCCCACCAGAAGGCCTCCAGCATGACGCCGCCCAGGATCGGGCCGATGATGGCGCCGAGCGTGAACATGCCGCCCCAGATGCCGATGGCCGAGGCCCGCTGCTTGTCGTCGCGGAACATGGTGCTGATGAGCGCCAGGGTCGAGGGGGCCAGGGTGGCGCCGGCGATGCCGAGGACGGCCCGGGCCGCGATCAGCAGCCCGGGGCTGGTGGCGAACGCCGCCGTGACCGAGGCGATGCCGAACACGGTCGCGCCGATGAGCAGCAGCTTCCGGCGGCCGATCCGGTCGCCGAGGGTGCCCATGGTGAGCAGGAAGCCCGCCAGCGTGAAGCCGTAGATGTCCATGATCCACAGCTGCTCGTTGCCGCTCGCGCCCAGGTCCGCGCTCAGCTGCGGAAGGGCGAGCAGGAGCACGAAGATGTCGAAGGAGACCAGGAAGGTGGGCAGGGCGAGCACAGCAAGCCCCAGCCACTCCCGGCGTCCGGCCTTGGTTACCCCGCCGGTTGTCACGATTGCCGTCCTCCAGTCGGTAGTTAACTGACTGTTTGATTAACGAGACAGTTGATTATTGGAGGGCGGCCAGGGTGCGTCAAGCGCAACTTCGGCCCTGGTGCGCGAAGTCGGCGAACCGCCGTGAAAGTGCGCACGCTGGGAGATGCGGGCCTGTTCACCGCGCCGTGACGATGAGGCGACGACCGGCCCGCCGGGCCGGTCGCGCACACCGTGGCAGGCAGAGGGAGACGTGGTGGCTGGCAAGGACGACGCCGGGGCGCGGCTGTGGGCCATGGCCCACCTGGCGACTCCGATGACGATACGCGTGGCCGCCACCCTGCGCATCGCCGACCACCTCGCCAAGGCACCGCACACCGCGCCACGGCTGGCCGAGGCGGTCGGCGCCGACGAGGACGCGCTCGGCCGGGTGCTCAGGCACCTCGCCCGCAAGGGAGTGCTGGAGCGGGACGGCTCGGGCCGCTACACCCTGACCGAACTGGGCGAACCGCTCCGCTCCGACCACCCCGCCGGCCTGTGCGCCATGCTCGACGTCGAGGGCGCCGTCGGCCGCGCGGAACTCTCCTTCGTCCACCTGCTGCACAGCGTCCGCACCGGCGAGGCCGCCTTCCCGCAGCAGTTCGGCCGTACGTTCTGGGAGGACCTGGGCGAGGACGCCGAGCGTGCCGCCTCCTTCGACACGCGGATGAGCGCGGACCTGGCCGCCGCCCGCAGGGCGGACATCGTCTCCGGCTACGACTGGGGGACGCTGGACCACGTGATCGACGTCGGTGGCGGCGACGGATCGCTGCTGATCGCGCTGCTCGAGGCCCATCCGCGGCTGCGCGGCACCGTCGTCGACCTCCCGCACGCGGCCCGGCAGGCGCGCACGGCCCTCGCCGAGGCGGGACTCGCCGACCGCGGCGACGCCGTGCCGGGCAGCTTCTTCGAACCGCTGCCCGCGGGGGCCTCGGGCTATCTGCTCTCCTCGGTGGTCCACGACTGGGCCGACGACGAGGCGCGGGCCATCCTGCGCCGTTGCGCGCAGGCCGCGCGCCCCGGCGGCCGGGTCTTCGTCGTGGAGCGGATCGGCGCCGACGGCGAGTCGCCGGGCACCGCGATGGACCTGCGGATGCTCGCCTACTACGGCGGCAAGGAACGCGGGGTCGCCGAACTGTCCGCGCTCGCCGGGGAATGCGGGCTCGCCGTCGTCGCGGTGCACCCCGCGGGCGCCCTGTCCATCCTCGAACTGGCCGTGCGGCAGGGCGACACCTTCCCACCCCGATGAACCGCGGGCCGCTGCGCCGGCCGTGGGGGCCCGCCCACGCGCTCGCCAGGAGATGCCGATGACCGTGTCCGTGCCGCCGCGACCCCGCGAGGTGTTGACGGCGCTCGTGTCCCCCGAGGGCCGCCGGGACCCCTACCCGCTCTACGACGCCCTCCGGGCGCACGGAGGCCTGGTCCCGGTCAAACCGGGGCTGATGGCCGCCGTCGGCTACGCCGAGTGCTCCCGCGCCCTGCGCGAGCCGCGGCTTCTGGTCCAGGACGCCGCGAGCCACGACGCACTGTATCCGAACTGGCGTTCCCACTCCTCGCTGCGTGGTTTCACGAACTCCGTCCTCTACACCAACCCGCCGGACCACTCCCGTATGCGCCGCCTGATGAGCGGAGCGTTCACGCCCCGCAGAGTGGCCGGCCTCGAACCGGCGGTCGTCCGGATGACCGACCGGCTGCTGGACCGCATGGCCCGCCTCGGCGGTGACGGCGCCCCGGTCGACTTCATGGCGGAGTTCGCCTACCGGCTGCCGGTCGCGGTGATCGGCGCGATGCTGGGCGTGCCCGACGACGACCAGATCTGGTTCCGCGCCGCGGTCGAGCACGTCACCGTCGCGCTGGAGGGCGTCAGCCGGGCCGCGGACCTCGCTCCCGCGGACCGCGCGATGGACGAACTCGCCGCTTACTTCACCGCGCTGATCGGCCGGCGCCGCCGCCGTCCCGCGGACGACCTGATCAGCGCGCTGGTCCAGGCCCACGACAGCGACGGCGAGCGGTTCACCGAGGACGAACTCGTCGGCAACCTGGTGCTGCTGCTCGCGGCGGGCTTCGACACGACCACCCACCTCCTCGGCCACGGCCTCCAGCTGGCGTTCGCGCACCCCGAGTGGGCCGCCCGGCTGCCCCACGACCCGCGCCTGGCCGCCGGATACGTGGAGGAGACGCTGCGGATCGCTCCGCCGGTCCATGCCACCAGCCGTATCGCCGGCACGGAGGTGGACCTGCTGGGCACACGCGTGCCGGCGGGCACCAAGGTGCTCGTCCTGCTCGCCGCCGGGAACCGGGACCCCCGGCGCTTTCCCGAGCCGCACCGGTTCGATCCGGCCCGCCCGGACGTGCAGCCCCTCAGCTTCGGCGCCGGGGCCCACTTCTGCCTGGGGGCGCCGCTGGCCCGGATGGAGGCGCGGCTCGCGCTGCCCAGGCTGCTCGCCCGGTTCCCCGGCCTCGCCCCCGCCGGGACTCCCACGCTCCGCGACCGGCTCGTCGTCCCGGGCCACGACGAGCTCCCGGTCACGGTCGGACGGCCGCCGGGGAAGCCGGCGGAAGGAAACCCCCGCCGGTGATACGGGCCCGGTGGAGCCGGGCCCGGCACCGGCGGGGGCTCCTGCCGGCCGCGGGCGGGCCGGCCGCGCCGCCGCGGCGGGCGGTCAGACGACGGAAGCGGACCGCTCCTGCTGCGGCCGCAGCCCGTCCGGGCCGCCGGTGCGCGCGTTGCGCGCGGCCTCCCGCTTGGCTATCCACCTCTCGCCGGCGCGCATCAGCGGACGCTCGAGGAAGTAGTAACTCGCCGTCGCGATCGCGATGGTGCCGACGACGACCACGCCGAACATCTCCCAGAAGCCGACCTTCCCGATCAGCATGGCGGCCGGCACGGGCGGGGCGCCGAAGATGCTGCCGCTGCGGAACCAGAGGTACATCACGACGAAGTGCCACAGGTACAGGCCGTAGGAGATACGCCCGAGGAAGCGGGTGGGACGGTTGGACAGCACCGCGTCCATCAGCGGCGTGCTGGCCTTCGGGGCGACCAGCGGGACCATCAGAAGGAAGGCGAAGGCGAGGAAGGCCAGGTGCTGGACGAGCGCGAACTGAGGGCTCCCGTAGTCCCACGTGCCGGGGTTGCCCAGCGGGGCCGCGCACACCACGAGGTAGGAGGCGAGCGCGCCGAGCCAGAACAGGCCGGGCCGCTTGGCGGCGGCGCGGTACAGACCCGGCAGCGCCTTTGGCGACTGCTCCGCCCTGACCGACAGGATCGCCAGCCCCATGCCGACCGCGAACAGGCCGAGGCGGCTGAAGGGCCACCAGTACTCGGGCGGCCAGGGGCCGAGGTGCTCCATGTGCATGTAACCGGCGAAGACCCAGCCGATGACCACCATGACGCCCAGCGGAATCATCATCCGGCGCACCTTGCGCGCCGGGTCGTCGACACGCCTGGCCAGACGGTTCATCAGCAGCGCGAGCAGCGGCAGCGCGAGATAGAACTGCGCCTCGGTCGGAATGGTCCAGGTCGGGTCCATGCCCGCGTACCACACGTAGTCGTAGTCCTGCATCAGCAGCAGCGGACGCAGCACGTACCACACCGAGTCGATGCTCGTGTAGTTGAGGAACAGCAGGCAGAAGGCGGTCAGCAGCCAGTAGCCCGGCAT
Organism: Streptomyces sp. NPDC006134; assembly: GCF_040628835.1. NCBI lineage: Bacteria > Bacillati > Actinomycetota > Actinomycetes > Kitasatosporales > Streptomycetaceae > Streptomyces > Streptomyces sp. NPDC006134. Next base: position 5,375 of record NZ_JBEXTV010000067.1, read on the forward strand.
GAGCCGCAGACCGCGCCGCAGGAAGAACGGTCCCAGGGAGGGCTTCGGCGTGCCGCGCAGGGTGGCACGCGCGAACGGCTTGTACAGCAGCATGCCGGACAGGATGAAGAAGGGACCCAGTCCCACCTCCAGGCCGACCGCCAGGATGGACCAGATCCCCTTCTGCGGCGGCCCGGACTCGGACCCGAGGACCACTCCGGTGCTGAATGCGACATGGGTGAAGACGACGATCATCGCGCAGATCCCGCGCACCCCGTCGAGGTTCGCGATCCGTCTTTTCTCGCGCGCTTCCACGGGGGACCTGGTCCCGAGTGCCGTCATAGCGGCTACCTCCTGATATTCGATCGGCCGCTCCAGCATCGTTTTTCAGCCAACAGGGCCGCATCTTTTCGCTTGCGCATTCGATAGCGGGTCCCGGGCAGCCGGGCAGGAAGGCGCGGAAAGGGCACGTCAGGGATGCGACGGGACCCGCCCCCGGGCCTGGAAGACCGAGGTCCGGGTCCTGCCGTCGCCGAGATCGGTGAACACCATGCTGGAGGAGATCCCCGACGCGGCGTCGGTGTAGGACAGCAACTCCGGTTCCACCACCGCGAGGAAGGTGCACTTCATCGGGTACTCGGTGGCGTCCGCGTCCGCCACGACGGTGCTTTCGAAGCGTCCGCCGGCCCAGGGCTCGATGGTGACGCTGGACGGCTCGATCGTCGTACCCGCAGGGCCCCAGAACTTCACGAACTGCTCCGGTTCGATGAAGGCTCTGAACACCAACTCGCGGGGCGCGTCGAACACTCGGGACAAAGTGAGCTCGCCGAGCCCCGCATACTGGTCGGTGGTCGTGGGCTTCGCCACGTGAACTCCCTGATTCGTCGGCGAGTGATTTTGGCCCAGATTTGCAGGCGGGACCGCTGTCCGCATCTTCCAGCGTGCTGAGTTCACGGCGCGGGGCCCGCGCCGGACGGCCCTCGCCGCCGCCTTCAGGGCGCCGGTGCCACCGAGCACTTACGAAGATGCGTCGGCGCAGGCGGCGACATGACGATTTCGGGGATCTCACGGCCGCGCGAAGGAGATGTCCCATGACGCAACCATTGAAAATCCTCGCCGTCAACGGATCGGAACGTGACGGCAACACGGCCGACGTCCTCCGGTACGCGGCCGCGATCGCCGAGCAGCGCGGTGTCGCGTTCGAGACCGTCGACCTGCGGGACATCCGGATGGAGCGCTGCGGACCGTGCGGCGACTGCAACGACCGCCCCGTGCCCTGCGCGGTGGCCGACGGAGTGCCCGCCGTGGTGCGCAAGATGATCGAGGCGGACGGCATCGTCTTCGCCGCCCCGGTGCACGGCTTCGGCACCGCGAGCCTGATGCAGACGTTCATCGAGCGGGCCGGCGTCGGCTATCTGCGCTTTGACCGGCCGCTGAGCAACAAGGTCGCCGGCATCATCTCCGTCGCCCGCCGCTACAGCGCCGGCGAGGTGTGGGCGCAGCTCACCGCCAACGCGCTGCTGAACCGGATGATCCTGGTGGGCAGCGGATTCCCCGCGACGGTGCACGCGCTGCACCGCGGGGACGCCCTGCGGGACGACGAGGGACTGAAGAACGTCGAGCGTCTGATCTGCCGCATGGTCGACATGATCCAGCTCCTCGACGAGCACCGCCGGCTGACCGGACGCGACGACCTGCTGGCCGCCGGTGACGTCAACGAACGCGTCGGCCTCGCCCTGAACGAGATGAAGGTGCCGGCATGACCACCGCCCCGCGCGCCTTTGCTCCCGCTCCCGCTCCCGGCCCGGACCTCACCGGCTTCCTCACCGAGTACCGCAAGGTCAGCCGCTCCTTCTACGACGGCGTCCTCACCGAGTCCGAACTGGCCCGCTGGCGCGCGCGGCAGCTGACCACCGTGCTGCACCACGTGACCGACCGCTCCCCGTTCTACCGGTGCCACCTGGCCGGTGTGGACATCGACGGCGTCACCCCCGACGACCTGACGGCGCTGCCCTTCACCACCAAGGACGACCTGCGCCGCGAGATGCACGACGTGCTGTCGGGCCCGGTCGCCGAGGCGAGCGTCTACTACGAGACCAACGGCACCACCGGCACCGCCACGCCCTGTCCGCGCGGCCCCAAGGACATCGCCACGTCCAACGCGGCCGTCGAGGAGTCCTGGCGGCGGCTGTTCCGCGCGCACTTCGGCGACCGCATGCCCGTCGTCGGCCTGATGGGGCCGTCCGAACTCTACGCCTTCGGCGACGTGTTCACCGCCGTCACCGCCTCGCTCGGGGCCTGCCACGTCAAGATCTGGCCCGAGTCCCCGCGGGTGGGCTTCCGCAAGGCGCTGCGCCTGATCGAGGAGCTCGGCGTCGAGGTCGTCGTCTGCGCACCCGCCCTGTGCCTGAGCCTGGCCAAGGCCGCGCTGCACTACGGCTACGACCTCGAGCGGCTGCCGGTGAAGCTGTTCCTGGTGCTCGGCGAGATCTGCACGCCGCAGTTCGCCGCCAACGTCTCCACCGTGTGGCCCCGGGCCGTCGTACGGCTCGCGCTGTACGGCTCCCAGGAGGCGCTGTGCATCGCCACGGGGGCCGACACCGGCCGGCTCCACCTGTCGGTGCCCAACTACCTGGCCGAGGTGGTCGACCCGGACAGCGGCAGGGTGCTCGGCGACACCGGCGAGGGCGAGCTCGTCCTGACCATGCTCGTCGACGGCATCAAGCCCCTCATCCGCTACCGCACCGGGGACCTGGTCCGCATCACCCCCGCATCACCCGGCGCGCCGCTCCCGGGGCCCGAGATCGAGGTCGTGGGCCGCATCGCCGACCGCATCACGCTGGGCCGCGCCCGCCTGTACCCGGGCCAGCTGGAGGCCGCGATCCTCGACGGAGTACGCGGATGCCTGGGCTACCAGGTGGTCGTCGAGCGCGCGAGCGGGGGCGGCGACGAGATCACCGTCCGCATGGACCTGCTGCCCGCGGTCGCCGACCCGGACGCCACCGCCGACGCCGTGGTGCGGCGCCTGCGCGCGCTGACCGGCGCCTCGGCCCGGGCCGTCGTCGACACTGCCCTGGACCCGGTGACCCACACCGGCTCCTTCGTGAGCTGGAAGGCGGCCCGGGTGCTCGACCTGCGCACGGACCCCGACCGCGCGGCCGTCACCGCCCGGCAGGTCGCCCACCGCTACGCGATCACCACCTGAACCGAAGGACCCCCGATGACCGATCCGCGCCCGGCACCGGCCGCGGTCCGTGTGACCACCCGGACGCACCCGCTGCCCCCGGTGCCGATGCTGCCCGCCTACCGAGCCCTGGCCGGGCGTTTCGGCACCGACGGCGTGTACCTGCTCGAATCCGCGGCGGGCCCGGTCCGCGAGTGCCGCTACCAGTTCGTGGGCTTCGGGGAGCTGCTGTCCGTGGCGGTCACCGACGGAGCCGTCCGCGTCGAGGGCGCCCCCGCGCTGCGTGAGCCGCTGCTGGAGCGCATCCGTCCGCTCGTGACCGAGGACACCGACGGCACCCTGCGGCTGCGCACCCCCACCGGCCTGTGGCCGCTGCTGCGCAGTGCCCGCGCGCTGTTCGACGCGCCGGGATCGGACGCCCGGTTCCGGTTCGGCTTCCTCGGCTACTTCGGCTACGACACCGTCCGCTACGTGGAGGACCTGCCCCGCCTCATCGAGCAGCGGCCCGAGCTGCCCGACGTCCAGCTCGTCCTCCACCAGGGCCTGGTGGTCCGGGACGTCGCCGAGGGCCGAACCGAGCTGCTGCTGCACGAGTCCGACGCCTGGCCGGCGCTGGACGCGCGGGAGCTCACCGCGCTGCTGGAGGACACCGAACGCAGCCGGCCCGAACCCGTCGCGGACGTCGTCCCCGAGGCATGGGTGAGCGACGACTCCGACCCGGAGACGTTCCGCCGCGACGTGGAAAGGTGCCTGGAGCACATCGCGGTCGGCGACATCTACCAGGTGCAGATCGGCCACGAACTGACCCTCCGCTCCGGCGCCGACCCCGTCGACGTCTACCAGCGGCTGCGCCACCGCAACGCCTCCCCGTACATGTACCTGGCGAGCGTCGGCGGCCAGTGCGTCATCGGCGCGAGTCCGGAGCTGTTCGTACGGATCGAGCAGGGCACCGTCACCATGCGCCCGATCGCCGGGACGGTGCCGCGCTCCGGCGACGACGAGGCGGGCGCGCGACGGCTGCGCTCGGACCCCAAGGAGATCGCCGAGCACACCATGCTGGTGGACCTGTGCCGCAACGACATCGGCCGGATCGCCCGGGCGGACTCCCTGGCGGTCCCCGACGAGTTCGCCGTCGAGCGCTACTCCCACGTGCTGCACCTGGTGTCGACCGTGACCGGCCGGGCGGAGGCCGGCACGGACGCCTTCGACGCCATCGCCGCCCTGTTCCCGGCCGGCACCATGACCGGTACGCCCAAGATCCGCGCCATGGAGATCATCGAGTCCCTGGAGAAGAGCCGCCGCGGCCTGTACGCGGGCGCGCTCGGCGTGATCGACGTCGGGGGGTACACCAACCTCGCCCTGTGCATCCGCACCCTCTTCCACCACGAGGGCGTCTACCGCACACGCGCCTCGGCGGGCGTCGTCGCCGATTCGGAACCGGCGAGCGAGTGGCGCGAGACGCTGGCCAAGATGAGTGCCGCCCACTGGGCGGTCACTGGGAAGGAGCTGCTGTGACGCCCCCGTCCGCCGCCACCGGAGCGCACCGCGCCCCGCGGCCGCGCGTCCTGGTGGTCGACGCCTTCGACAGCTTCGTCGACATCCTGCGCCAGTACCTGATGTCCGCCGGGGCCGAACCGGTCATGGTGCGCTCCAACGCGCTGCGCCTGGCGGACGTCGAACGGCGCCTGCCCGACGCGATCCTGCTCGGCCCCGGCCCCGGGCACCCGGACGACTCCGGGCACGTCGAGATCGTGCGGGCCTTCGCCGGCAGGCTGCCGCTGTTCGGCGTCTGCCTCGGCCACCAGGCCATCGGCCGGGCCTACGGGGCCCAGGTGGTCCCGGCGCGGCGGCTGATGCACGGCAAGGCCAGCCCCGTCCGGCACGACGGGCGCGGTCTGTTCGCCGGGCTGCCGGACCGTTTCCCGGCGATCCGGTACCACTCGCTGATCGTGCCCGAGACGACCGTGCCGGCGTGTCTGGAGATCACCGCCCGTTCCGCCGACGACGGCTATGTGATGGGACTGCGGCACCGCACCCTGCCCATCGAGTCCGTCCAGTTCCACCCGGAGAGCTTCCGCACCGACCACGGCTTGCGGATCGTCTCCAACTTCCTCGACGCGGTACGGCGGTTCTCCGCCGCGCACGGCCACGCCACGGCGGCGTAGCGGCCGGCCGCGAAGAGGGCACGCAGCGAGATGTGCGGCCGGCCGCGCTCGTGATGGGCTTCCGGCGTTGGCGACACGCATTTCCCGGAGGCGACGTGGAGTACTGGAACGGCACAGCGGAGACCATGCCCCGCCAGGAGCTGGAGCAGTGGCAGTGGCGCCGGCTGCGGCGCGCCCTGGAGCACGCCCGGCGCACCTCGCCCTTCTGGGCCGAGCGGATCCCCGACGGCATCACCTCGATGGCCGCGTACACCGAACGCATGCCGTTGCTGTACAAAGCGGACCTGCTCGCCTCCCAGCAGGCCGTACCGCCGTACGGCACCTGGCCCTCGCTCGACCCGGTGCGCGGCGTGCGCCACCACCAGACCAGCGGCACCAGCGGCAATCCGCCGGTGCGCACGTTCGACACCGAACGCGACTGGAAGTGGATCACGGACACGTTCTGCACGGCCCTGTACGCCAACGGGGTGCGCGCCCACCACAAGGGCCTGGTGGCCTTCGGGTACGGCCTGTTCGCCGGCTTCTGGGGCATGCACTACGCCCTGGAGCGCATCGGCTGCACCGTCTTCCCGGCCGGCGGCCTGGACTCGCAGGCGGTGGTCCGGCTGCTCGTCGACCACCGGATCGAGGTCCTCGGCCTCACCCCCAGCTACGCCATGCGGCTGATCGAGACCGCGCGCGGGATGGGTGTGGACCTCGCCCGTGACGCGGGCGTGCGGGTCATCCTGGCCGGTGCCGAGCCGCGTTCGGACTTCACCACCCGCACCATCGAGCAGGCATTCGGCGCCCGTGTGTTCAACGCCGCGGGGACCACCGAGTTCGGCGCGGTCTTCATGTTCGAGTGCCCCGCGCGGCGCGGCGCCTGCCACATCAACGAGCCGACGGTCATCGAGGAGGTGCTGCACCCGCAGACGAAGGAGCCCGTGGGCTATGGCGAGGAGGGCGTGCGCGTCACCACCGGCCTGTACCGCGAGGGCATGCAGCTCTTCCGCCACTGGACCGAGGACATCGTGGTCAAGCGGCCCTACACCGACTGCGGCTGCGGCCGGACCTGGGACTTCCTCGACGGCGGCATCCTCCGGCGCGTCGACGACATGCGCAAGATCCGGGGAGTCTCCGTCACCCCGGTGATGATCGAGGACGTGCTGCGCACCTTCGCCGAGGTCAGCGAGTTCCGCTCGTCCATCCGCACCGTCCGCGGACTCGACACCATCCATGTCCAGGCCGAGGCGGGCGGCGTCACCGGCGAGGCCGCGGCGGCCCTGTGCGCGCGCATCGCCGAGGAGTTCAAGCGCGAGATCGGCATCCGGCCGCAGGTGGAGCTCGTCCCGACGGGCAGCCTGCCCCGGACCAAGTGGAAGGCGGCACGACTTCATGACGAACGACACCTCGCTCACGCCTGAGCAGCGCGACCGGCTGCTGGAGAGCTACCGCACCCTGGCGGACCTCTCCGGCACCTGCCGGGTGCCGGCGGTCGGCGCCGCGCTGCGCGGCGCCCTGGCCGAACTGCGGGTCGCCCTCGACGGCCAGGCGGTCGAGCTCGACGACTACTACCAAGAGGGCGGCCACCGGGCCGCCGCCATCGCCCGGGCGGCCTGAGAGCCCGGCAGCACGGCACCGAGGGGGCGGACCCGCCGGGTCCGCCCCCTCTCCTTGCCCCGCGCGGCAGGCCCTAGGGTGCTTCTGACGCGCCCTTCACCGCGTTCTCCAGCTGGGCGCCGGTGTAGGACTCCGCGTCGCGGAAGTACTCCACCCGCAGGCTCTCGGGGTTGCGCACCCCGTTGACGACCCGGTCCTTCTCGTAGGCGTCGAGCAGCTCCTGCGCCTCGGCGGTGGCCTCGGCGAACCGCCGGCCGGGCTCGGCGCCGCGCTGCAGTACGTCGTCCATCGCGCGGGTCATGACGTCCTGCGCGCCGGCGAAGTCGCCGAACAGGGCGCCGCGGCACGGCGGCACGCCCGCGCCCCGGCCCTCGGCGTAGGAGCCGAGCTGCTCGCCGGCCAGGCGGTGGTGGGGGTGCGCATCGAACCAGCCCTCCTCCTCCAGCAGGCGGTAGGAGGAGCGGGTGACCGGGACGAAGCTGGAGGCGATGTGCCGGTCGGCGGCGTTGCGCGGGTTGTTCAGGAACTGCATGAACGCCAGCGCGCCGTCCTGGGTGATCTCGTCGAGGCCGTTCGCCAGCCACAGCGAGGTGCCGGCGATGATGTTGCCGCCGTAGGGCTCGCCGTCGCGGTGGGGGAAGCGGCCGACGGACATCTCGAACCCGGCGTTCTGCGCGGCCGTCGCCATGTAGTTGAGGTCGTTGGAGGAGGTGATGCGCAGCGCCACGTCCTGGTCGGCGAACGCCTTGAGGTTGCCCTCCCAGTCCGGGATCTTGCCGGTGTAGAGGTAGTGGCCCCTGCGGTGCAGCTCCCGCCACCACGCGGCCCAGGCGAGCATCTCCCGCGACGCCAGGTCCAGCCGGCTCGCCCGGCCCGCGCGGCCGTTGGCGTTGTCGGCGAGCTCGCCGCCCTGCACCGCGAGCGCCTGCTGGAAGAACAGGCCGTGGTTGGCCCAGGTGATGCCGTGCGAGGGCCCGTCCGGCAGAGCCGCCACCGCCTCGCACGCCGCCTCGACCTCGCCCCACGTCGTGGGCAGGGAGGTGACGCCGGCCCGGTCCAGGACCGTCTTGTTGCCGTAGATCAGCATGGCGGTGACCACGGCGGGCATCGAGGTGAGGTCGCCGTCCGGCGAGTAGTGCTCGCGCACGGCCGGAAGCAGGTCGTCGAGTACCACCGGCTCGCCGAGGATCTCGGTGCGGCCGGCGATCGCCTTCTGCACCGAGGTGAACAGGGGGCGGCCGTCGCGGGTGCGCGAGTCCCGGGCGGCCTGGGTGACCGCGAAGTAGTACTCCGCGACCGCCGGCGGACGCCCGGCGTCCGCGGCCTCGGCGATCTGCCGGGACAGCAGCCGGAAGTCCCGGCCCTCGATGTTGATCCGGTACTCGGGGTGCGCCTTTTCGAACTCGGCTCCGAGCCGGTGGAGCCGGTCCATGTAGCCGGGGAACGTCAGGTCGGCCACCCAGACGTCGATCACGGTCCTGGCGGTCATGCGGTGCCTCGTCTCTCTAGGTCGGTCTTGTCGAACCGTCGGGGGCGCGTCTCACCGTGCCGTCAGGCCGCCACGGCCACGGGGCGCAGGGTGCGGGCGAAGGCGCGGATGTCGCCGGTGAGCGCGGTGGGCTGTTCCAGCGCGGCGAAGTGACCGCCCTGCTCGAACTCGGTCCAGTGCGTGATGGTGGGGATGTCCCGGTCGGCGAGGCTGCGGACGGGGACGAAGATGTCGTCCGGGAAGACGGCGACGCCCACCGGCACGGTCAGCGGCGGCGGCACGGACCCGGCCGCCGCGGCGCGCACGCCGGCCGCGCCCTCGTAGTAGAACTGGGCGGACGAGCCCGCCGTCGCCGTCAGCCAGTAGATCGTCACGTTCGTCAGCAGGCGGTCGCGGTCGACCGCCTCCTCGGGCCGCTCCGTCGCGCCCGTCCAGTCCAGGAACTTCTCCGCGATCCAGGCGAGCTGGCCGGCCGGGGAGTCGGTGAGCGCGTAGGCGAGCGTCTGCGGACGGGTCTGCTGCAGCTTCATGTAGCCGGACAGCTCCGCGTCGAAGCGGGCCAGTCTGCCCAGGCGTTCCCGGTCGCGCTCGTCGAGACCGGCCAGTTCGGCGGGGTCACCGGAGGGGAAGGTCATCAGCATGTTCACGTGGACGCCGACGACGTGCTCGGGGTCGACGCGGCCCAGCTCCAGGGAGATCACCGCTCCGGCGTCGCCGCCCTGCGCGACGTAACGGCCGTAGCCCAGCCGGGCCATCAGCTCGGCCCAGGCGCGGGCGATCCGCGCGGTGTCCCAGCCCGTCTCGGGCAGCGTGGAGAACCCGTAGCCCGGGATGGACGGGATGACCAGGTGGAAGGCGTCCGCCGGATCGCCGCCGTGCGCCCGCGGATCGCTCAACGGCCCGATCACGTCCAGGAACTCGGCGACGGAACCCGGCCAGCCGTGGGTGAGCAGCAGCGGCGTCGCGTCGGGCTCGGGGGAGCGCACGTGCAGGAAGTGCACGCGGGCACCGTCGATCTCCTCGGTGAACTGCGGGTGGGTGTTCAGCTCGGCCTCCGCGGCACGCCAGTCGAAGGAGTGGCGCCAGTACGCGGCGAGCTCCTTGAGGTACCCCAGCGGCACCCCGCGGTCCCAGCCGACACCGGGCAGCTCGTCCGGCCAGCGTGTCGCGTCCAGGCGCCGGTGCAGCTGGTCGAGCTGGTCCTGCGGGATGTCGATGCGGAAGGGTTGCATGAGCGCTCCGTCAGAGGCTGACCGCCGGGCGGTCGGGGTCGGGGGGGGGGGGGGAGGGGAACACGGGCGGACTCCCACGGAGCGGGATCGGTTCCCGGACCACCCGGAGTGCCCGGCTGTATCGTCGGCCGCCCCCGCGACCGCCCGCATCTTGCGGATTGCTCCACCGGCCCGCCCGCGGGGCCGGGAGCGAAGGAGCGCAGCCCGGAAGATGCAGCGCTCCCGCGGGCCCTGGAAGCGTGACGCACCGCGCGCGGTGCCGGCGCCTGCCGCACCGATCCAGGAAAGGACACAGCAGATGACCGTCTCTCCCGTCACCGCTCCCGCCCCGGCCGCCGATCTCGCCGAACGGTTCGTGGACGCCGCTTTGGACGAGGTGCCCGCGAGTTTTCACGCGCTGGTGGAAGCCCTGTGGGACGACGGCCGGGCGAGCGCGGACGCCCTGACCGCGGTGCCGTCGCTCGTGGCGGCCCTGGAGCGGGCCGGTACCGAGCGCAAGGGGTACCTGGCCGTCCTGCTGGGACTGCTGGCCGAGACGGAGTACCCGGACCCGGACGGTCCGCTCACCCGCGCCGTACGCGGCCGGCTGGACGTCTACCTCGGGCTGCTGGCCGGCGAGGACACCGGCACGCCGCTCACCCTCGCCCTGCTCTACCTGCTGTCGCACTTCCCCGGCGAGCGCGAGCGGATCCTCGCCGCGGTCTCGCGGCTGGACCTGGAGGCGGAGGACCTCTCCCGGCTGGACCGGTCGCTCAGCACGCTCGACCCGTCCCGCCCCGACCTCGGCCGGGTGTGGCCCTCGCCGTCGGTGTGGACCCTGAACGAGGAGGAGCGCGCCTTCGACCGGGGGTGGATCGGCGAACTGACGCCGGCACAGATTGTGGCAGCCTGGGAGAACGACACCCGTACCGTCCTCGGCTGCACCGGCGCCCGCGCGTACTGGGCGGTGTGCCACGGCGAACCGCGCAACCTGCCCGCCGCCCCCCTCCCCGAGCGCCGTGACATCAGCGTCCCCGTCGCCGACTCGGCCCTGTTCGCCCCGCACCTGGGCGCGCTGCGCTGCCCCGCCTGCCAGGGCTCCCTCGCCTCCGACGACGGCATCGCGCGCTGCTTTGGCTGCGCGGCCCGTTACCCGGTCGCCGGCGGCATCCTCGACCTGACCGCGCCCGCCGGCGACCAGGAAGACGCCGCCGCCGACTTCCTGGAGAAGCTGTCCCGGGTGCCCAGCATGGGGCTGTTCTACGAAGCCGTCGCCCGTCCCGCCTTCCTGCGGGTGTCCGGCTCCAACTGGGGCGGCGCGGTCACCGAACAGGACGAGGACCGCTACATCGCCGAACACGTCCGGCCCGTCGAGGGCCCCGTCCTCGACCTGGGGGCCGGCGCCGGCCGCTGGACCGCCGTCGTCGCCGAGACGGTGGGTGCCGAGCGGCTCATCGCCCTGGACAGCGCGCTGCCCATGCTCAACGTGCTGCGCGGACGGTTGCCGCGGGTCCCCTCCGTGCTGGCGTCCGCCGCCGAACTGCCCTTCGAGGACGCCTCCCTGGGCGCGGTGGTTTGCTGGAACGCGCTGCAGGCCTTCTACGCCGACGCCGCCGCGGCGATCGCCGAGGTGGGCCGGGTGCTGCGGCCGGGCGGCACCTTCACCCTGATGACCTTCCGCCGCTCCGATGACCCGGTCTACCGCTACTTCCAGTCCGCCCACCGCTTCCCCCAGCACCAGGGCGGCCTGCAGCTGTTCGACCTGCGGGAGCTCAAGTGCTGGCTGGCCGACGCCGGCCTGACGGTGCGCGAGGAGAGCGGCCCGGGCACGTTCGTGTTCATCACGGCCGTGCGGGAGAAGTGACACGCGGAAGGAACCCTGCCATGCATCAGCACGATGTCCTCCCGGCGGCCTGCGCGGCCCCCGGCACGGCGGAGTACGACGAGGCCACGGCCGTCTTCAACCTCGCCGCCCCGGCGCGGCCGGCGGCGGCCGTGACCGCGCGCAGCGTGGCCGAGGTCCGTGCCGCCGTGCGCGAGGCCGCTGCCCGGAACCTGCCCGTCCGCGTGCACACCACCGGACATGCCGCCGGCGCCCGCCCGCCCGTCGACGGCGGCCTGCTCATCCGTACCCGTCTGGACGGCCACGTCGTCGTCGACGCCGAGCGCCGCATCGCCCGGGTGCCGGCCGGTACCACCTGGGGCGAGGTCGTCGCCGCCGCCGCGCCCCACGGCCTGACCGCCCCGCACGGCTCGGCCGCCCACGTCGGCGTCGTCGGTTATCTGCTCGGCGGGGGAGTCAGCTTCTACGGCCGGCACACGGGGCTGGCCGCCAACCGTGTGCGCGCGGTCGAACTCGTCACCGCCGACGGCGAACTGGTCCGCGCGGACGCCGAGGCCGATCCCGAACTGCTGTGGGCCCTGCGCGGCGGCGGAGGCGGTTTCGGGGTCGTCACCGCCGTCGAAGTCGAGCTGTTCCCCGTGGCGAAGGTGGTCACCGGGGCCGCCTACTGGTCCGCGGCCCACGCCCGCCCGCTGCTCAGGGCCTGGCGCGACTGGGCGAGGGAGGCGCCGCGCCGGGCGACCACGTCGCTGCGGGTGATGAACCTGCCGCCGGTGCCCGGTGTCCCGCCCGCCCTGGCGGCCGGCCCGGTGCTGTGCGTCGACGGTGCCGTGCTCGCCGCGTCGCGGGAGGAGGTGGACGAGGCCCGGCGCCAGGCCGAGGAGCTGCTCGCACCACTGCGCGGCCTGGCCGAACCGCTGATGGACACCTGGGCGCTGACCGACGCCGCCGACGTGCTCGACGCCCACATGGACCCGGCCGAACCGGTCCCCTTCATCGGCGACCACCTGCTCCTCGCCGATCTCGGCGACGATGCGGTCGACGCGTTCCTGAGCGTCACCGGCGAGGGCTCAAGCTCCCCGCTGGCCGTGGCGACGCTGCGTCAGCTCGGCGGGGCGTTCGCCGACGCCGACCCGCGCGGCGGCGTGCTGAACCGGGTGGACGCGGCGTACGCCTACATGGGCTCCGGCCCGCCGTTCGGACCGGTCACCGCGGCGGACCTGGAGGCGCACTGCGCCACCGTCCGGTCCGCCCTGGCGCCCTGGGACACGGGCCGCACGGTGCCCTCCCTGGTCGAGGGGGCGAACCGGCCGCAGTGCCACCTCGACGCCAAGGCCAGGAGCGCCGTCGACCGGGTGCGGGCGCGGATCGACCCCCGTGGCCGCTTCGCCGGTGACATCGCGCCCGGCGCGACCGCGGCCGGCTGAGGAGTGCGCGGCCGGGGCGGTCCTTCTCGTCCTCCGGGGCCCCGGCGCCCTCCGGCCGCCCGGTGACGCCTGAGCCCCAGGCAGGGGCGGAGCCGCCTCTGCCTGGGGCGTCTTCGGCCGGGGCGTCTCGGGGCGCCGGGCGCGGACTACTTGAAGGTGATCGGCTGGAAGCCTCCCTCACCGGTGTCGCTGAGCAGGACGACATGGGTCTGGGTCGACTTGGCGTCGATGGTGCCCCACACCGGGCCGTCGGCGGACGTGACCGCCTGGAAGGAGGTGTGGACGACCAGCCCGGAGTCGACCTTGCCGGAGGCGTCCGACACGACGTCCACCGAGGTGGTCTTGTCACAGCCGAACTTGCCCGGCTCCACCTGGGCGCACTGACCGAGGTGGAACACGGTGTTCGGGGTCAGCCCGCTCGCGCTCACGGCCACCTTCTGGCCGTCGGAGAGTCCCGTCGCCGGGGACACGCTGACCACCGGCGAAGCCGCGAGAGCGGCGGGCTGGACGGCGACGGCCAGACCGGCGGCGACGGCGGCGACGGCGGAGACGCGGGCGGCGAGGCCGAGCTTGCTCTTGACGGTCATTTTCCTGACTCCATGTCGTATGGGGGGATGGGAGGGACTCGGGATCAGGCGAGGTGGGGTGCCTGCCTTCCCTGTCCTGTCCATGACGTTAGTCGGCCGTGATCACCCCCGGCATCTTCCAGGTTGCTTCACGAAACTCTCCAGGGAGAGGGGTGGAACGCGCGGCCGGCGGGGCCGCGGCGAGCCCGATCGGCGGGGCGCGTGCGAAGCAGGCGGCCCGGGGCCGTACCGGGCCGGGACCCGGACGCCCGGCCGTGGCCCCGCAGCGGTCCGGTGGTTCTTCACGTCCTCGCCGTCGGGCCCGGCGGCGGCTCCGGCGAGGCCCCGCCCGCGCGGCAGCCCGACGCGGTCCGGCCGCCGCACCGGGGCGCACGCCGCCTCGTACACCGCGCGCTCCGTGCCGCGGCGACCGCCGTGCTCCCTAGGGGGCTTCTGATGGCTGCCAGGGCAGCTCCCGCGGGGCGAACCCGTCCGCGTCCACCCACAGCGCCCGCAGCCCGCGCAGCGCGGCGGAGGGCCCGTAGGAGGGGGTGCCGAGAGCGAAGCGCGCCCCGAGGACCCGCTGGGCGAAGCGCACGAGCACGGTCTGCGCGATCAGCCGGGCCGGCGGCGCTCCGGGGCAGCGGCGGGCGCCCGTTCCGAACGCCAGGTGCGGCGTGAGGCCCTGCGGGGCGAACACGTCGGGGTTCGCGGTGAGGGCCGGGTCGCGATGGGCTGCCGCGAGCAGCAGCACCATCACGGTGCCGCGCGGTACGCGGGCGCCGCACAGGTCCAGGTCGGCCCCCGCGCGGCGCCGGACGACCTGCACCGGCGGGTCGACGCGCAGGATCTCCTCCACCAGGCGCCGTGCGTGGCCGGGGTCGCGGCGCAGCGCGTCCCTTTCGTGCGGGGCCCGCAGCAGCGCCAGGACGCCGCCGGAGACGAGCGCGGCAGTGGTCTCGTACCCGGCGACGAGCAGCATGCGGCCGGCCGAGGCGGCCTCGGCGTCGGTGAGCCGTTCACCGTCCTGGTCCGCCCGGACCAGCCGGGACAGCAGGCCGTCGCCGTCCGCCCGGTGCCGCCGGTCGCGCACCGCCTCGACCAGGTACGTCTCCAGCTCGGTCTCCGTCCGCCGCTGTTCGGCCAGGACCGCCGGGTCCTCGGCGCCGGTGAGGACGGAGCCGGTGAGGACGGAGCCGGCAGCGGTGCCGAGCGCCATGACCCGCCGGCGCAGCCACGGGGCGTCATCGGCGGGCAGGCCCAGCAGGCGGCACAGCACGGCCATCGGCACCGGGTGGGAGAGGTCGCTGACCACCTCCAGACGGCCGCGGGCCGCCACCGAGTCCAGGCGGTCGTCGACGAGGGAACGCACCAGGGGGGCGAGGTCCGCCACGGCGTCCGCACTCAGGGCGCGGTCCAGCACACGGCGCAGCCGGGCCGAGGAGAGGGGGCAGGAACCGGCGGGGTCCGCCGTGTGGTCCGCCGAGCGCAGAGCGGACGCGCACTGCTCGTAGGAGGACAGGACGACGACGCCGTCACCGAGCCACACCGGCCCTGCCTGCCGGATGCGGTTCAGCACGGGATACGGATCGGCGCGGACGTCACCGCGCAGGAACCGCAGCACGAGGGCGCGCGCCTCGTCGCGGCCGGCCTCACTGCCAAGGGACAGGCGTACCGCCGAACGACCGCTCTCCATCACACAGCCTTTCTGCGTCTGCTCGCGTCGGCAGGATCCGCAGCGGGTGCGCGCGGTGTCCACGGCGAGTTGCGCAAGCCGCCACCGGCTCCGCGGGCCGGCGATGACTCGGCCAAGTCCGCTCGGCTTCTTCGAGCCGCGGCCGGCGGTCGAGGCCCGCCTCCCACGCGCCGGTGACACCCCGTGCGCGGCGAGCAGCGCCCGCCCCGGCGGTCTCGCGGGCGAACCCGGCCGGAGGGCGGCACCCTCGGCAGCCGCCTGGACGCGCCGGTACCGGCCGTGGCGGAGGCCCGGTCGTGCTGCGGATCGGCTCGTCGGTGCGGGCGACGTCCGGGCGGGGCGGCGACTTCGCGAAGAAGCGCCGAACGGTCCAAGGGCCGCCAAAGGTGAGGGGACGCGTGGGTATCGTTGCCCCGGACGGCGGGACGGACTCGGTCGGGAGGGCGTCTGCGCCGTGGCGGGTCCCGGCGGCCGACCGGGCCGGCCGGTCAGCCGGCCTCGCGGTGGAAGCGCGTGACGGTGCGTGCGCTGCGCACGGCGAGGACGCGTCCGAGGGCTTCGGGGTCGTACGGATCGTCCGTGTCCAAAGTGACCTGGGCACGGGCGGCACCCCGTGCGCGCAGTTCGGCGAGCCCGGCGGTCAGCAGGGCGTATCCGATGCCCAGCCCGCGGAAGGCGGGATCCACCGCCAGATCCAGGACGCGTCCCTCCCCGCCGGCGGTGACCCGGCCCAGGACGTGGCCGGCCGGGCGGCCGGAGACCTCCAGCAGCAGCGCCGCGCCACCGTCCCCCCGCAGCCGTTCGAAGGAGGCATGGAAGGCCGCCGCCTCCTCGGTCCCGGCTCCTTTGGTGCGGCTGCGCCGGTGCAGCGTGTGCAAGGTGCCGAGGTCGCCGGGGCCGGCCGGACGGATCGCCCCGTCGTCGGGGAGCAGCGGGGGCAGCGGAGGGACGGTCAGATCGATGGCGTACCACCCGGCGGTGGCGCCCGGGGCGAATCCGGCCTCCCGCAGCACGGACGGGACCACCGGGTCGCCGCTCAGCACGTCGCCGACGGCGACGGCATACGGCCTGCCGTCCTGCTCCGAGAGTTCGTCGGCCCGGTCCAGGACCAGGGCCAGCAGCGCGCGGGCCGTGCTGTGGCCGTGCCGGCCGGGCAGCACGGCCAGCGTCGCGTGCAGGGTGTCGCCGCGCGGGGTCAGCGCCGCCCAGGCGAGCACCTCCTCGCCGGGACCGGTCAGGCACCAGGCGTTCTCCTCGTGACCGGTCCGGGCGATCTCCAGCAGGACGTCCTCACGGGTGCGGGCGGCCATCCCCGTGACGTGCTCCTCATGGGCGCGCACCAGGCGGACCAGACTGTCCAGCGGGACGTCGCCCGGCCGTCGCACGGCGAACGGTCTGTGCGGGGACATGAAGCGTTCCCCCCTTCCTGGGGGAGTCGGGACCGGCGGTCGGGCCGGAACGTTCGAAGCGCCGGTGCCGGACCGGCGACGGCCCGGAAGCGTGCCCGGGCCCGGCAGGCGTCCGGGGCAGGCCGGTGCGTGCGGGCCGTCGCCGGCGCGCGGATGGGGGCGCCGGCCTGTCGCCGCGGAAGCGTGCACCGACGTAGTGGGGATGCTAGTGGCCGCTCCGGCGCGCCCGTTCTCCGAGAATGCCGAGTGGGCGCGCCCTCTCCGGACACAGGGCGAGCCGGGGTCAAGCCACGGCGCCGAGGGCGGCGGACCGGCCGTTCGCGGCCCGCGCCCTGCCCATCCACACCACCTGCGCCACCATCTCCGCCAGCCGCGCCGCATCGGACCCCGGCTCGTGGTCGCCGGGCTGCTCCGGCGCCGACGCCAGGGCCACGCCCACCGGCGTGGGCCAGCCGCGCAGCGCGTGCCCGATGGTGCGCAGCGTCGTCAGCGTCGAGATCGCGCCCCGGGCGGCCGAGCCCACGGCGACCGTGCCGATCGCACGTCCTTGCAGATACGGCACCGGGCCGTCGATGTCGTTGACGTAGTCCAGGGCGTTCTTCAGCAGCCCCGAGACGGTCGCGTGGTAGGTCGGCGACACCAGGATCACGCCGTCGGCGGCGCGCAGTTCGCAGAGGAATCCGGCCACGGCCGCGTGCGCGTCGGCCGATCCGGGCCGGTACGCCGGGAAGTCGATCTCCGCGCCGGTGAACACGCGTGCCGATGCGCCCTGTTCGGCGCACTGCCGGGCGCACCACTGCGCCACCCGGTCGCAGGTCGACCCCGGGCGCAGCGATCCGCTGACCAGGACGATGTGTGGTGCCCCCATGACGGTGGCCCCTTTCTTCGTACGGACGGTGGACGCCGGGGCCGTCGTGCCGCCCGGTTCCCGGCGACGCGGCCGGGGCCGCCAGCCGACGATGTCGTCGAGGTCCGCGCCCGTGCGGCCGGCCGGCGTGATGTGCGCGTTGCGTCTTCGCTCCCCCGCCCGGCCGGCACCCCGGCACAGGTCGTCCAGGCGGCGGGAGGCGAGGACGACGGCCGCGGCCCGGTCCATGCGCTCGCGGGCGTAGGCGGCGAGCGATGCGCTCACCCCGGCGGGCGAGGCGAGCGCGTCGGCGAGCACGGCGGCGTCCTCCAGCGCCAGGCTGGCGCCCTGGCCGAGGGCCGGGACCATGGGGTGCGCCGCGTCGCCCAGGAGGGCCACCCGGTCGTCCACCCAGCGCGGGGCGGGGTCGCGGTCGTGGACGTCGGTGACCACGATGTCCGCGGGGGCGGCGGCGCGCACCAGGTCGACGACGGGCCCGTACCAGCCCTCGAGAGCGTCCAGCAGGGCCAGCCGGGCCCCGGCCGGGCCCTTCGCGGGCCACGTCCGCGGCGGTGCGGTGATCTCGGCGGTCCAGTACAGGGTTTCCTCACCGGCCGGGACGACGAGCAGCCGGATGCCGTGGCCGTCGACCACGCATCCGCGCTGCCCGAGCGCGGAGCCGGTGGTCCGGCCGCGGACCGAGGTGTAGCCGCGGTACCGCGGCGGGCCGTCGCCCAGCATCCTCGCGCGTACCGCCGAGTGGACGCCGTCGGCGCCGACCAGCGCATCGCAACCGGTGACGTTCCCGTCGGACAGCTCGACGGCGACATGGCCGGGACGCACCCGGTAGCCGGTGACGGCGGCCGCCAGGACGACGGCCGCCCCCGCGGCCAGCGCCTCGTCGAGCAGGGCCCGGTGCAGGGCGGAGCGCGGCACGAGGATCCGCGGCGCGCCGGGAACACCGGCGGCACCGACGGGCTCCTCGGCGAGCACCCTTCCCCGCGCGTCCATCAGGACGCGCACCTCCTCGGGGCGGGGGGCATGGCCGACGGCCCGGATCCGCGCGCCGATCCGCGGGTCGAGCGCGTCGGCGGCCCGCACTCCGTTGGGCTGGAGTACGAGCCCGGAGCCGCCGGTGCCGATCCGCTCCGCCCGTTCCAGGACGGTCACGTCCAGGCCGCGCGCGGCCATGCCGGCGGCCGCTGCGAGCCCTCCGATACCACCGCCCGCCACCACCACCGACCGTTTCCTGGCCACGTCATCCCTCCCCGTCGGCGCACATCAGGCCGGCCTCGCCGGCAGGGTGCCGGTACCGCCGGAGGAACACCCGGTGACGGCGCCCCCGCTCGGCGGCGGCGTGCGCCCGGCCGGCTCGCCCACCGGACCGGCCGGTTCGTCCGCATGCCCGGCCGATCCCTTCCCCGGCCCAGCAGGCTGGCCGACCGCGTGCGCGGCCGGCGGACCGGTCACGGCAGTCGTCATGGCTCCCCCGTCTCCGCGCGCGCTCAGACCAGGGCGCGTGCCGCCCGCAGATGGGCGGCGGCGGCCTGCTCCAGATGGGTGATGTCACCGCAGACGGTGGCGAAGGTGAAGCCCTCGGCGAGCCGCTTCGCGGCGCTGTCACCGTCCGGGACGTGGATGCCGCAGGCGATGCCGTGCCGGCGGGCGGCCTCCGTGATCTTTCGCAGCGCAGCCTCCAGCTCGCCGGCGACAGCGGGATCGCCTGGCCGGCGCGCGCCGAGCGCGGCCGACAGACCGGCGGGCCCGGCGTACACCGCGTCGAGGCCCTCCGTCGCGCAGATGGCGTCCAGGTCTTCCAGCGCGGCCGCGGTCTCGATCATCACGATGCAGGCGACCCGGTCGTCGACCTCGGCCGGTACGGAGCCCATCCGCAGTTCCGCCCGGACCGGCCCGCCCAGGCCGCGCGTGCCCGCCGGATGGTGCCGGCAGGCCCGTACGGCACTGCGCGCCTGCCCGGCGTTCTCCGGCACCGGGACGATCACGCCGCGCGCTCCGGCGTCCAACGCGGCCCCGATGGCGACCGGGTCCGGCGACGGCACCTGGATCACCCCCGCGGAGCGGCCGCGGGCGTCCACCGCCAGCATCGCCACCTGCCACCCGGGCTGGTGGACCACGCCGTGCCGGCCGTCCACCCCGACGTAGTCGTAACCGAGTCCGGCGATCCGCTCGACGGCGACCGGACTGTCGAGGCAGACCCAGTAACCGATCAGCGGCTCCCGGCGGCGCAGCCGTGCCGAGAACCCCGGGTCCGGATGAGAGACGGGCGCCATGTTCATTCCCTTTCCTCAGTGCGTGGCTCTGCCTGTCGCCGGGGCCGGTGCGGCACCGGGGTGCCGGCTCGGGCGGTCGGTGTCGCGCGGACGACGCGCAGAGCTCCGCGGCACGCCGGGGCTCGGCCGCGCCCCGCGCGGCTCCACGCGGCCGGCGAAGGCGGGCCGGTGGGCGCCGATGACGTCCCGGCTCCGCGGAAAGAGGGCGCTGTACGACGGGAACGCCTCGTCGGTCCGCCGGAGAACGGCATCCGGGATCCCGGTGGACGACGGGCCGCCTCCGCGCCGGTCCTTCCGCCGATCCAGCACATGCCGAAAACGGACACCAGCATTCCTCTCGAACGGACGGGGCGGCCCCGCACCGCGCTCCCGCGACGGACGCACCACACGGCACCGGATGCGTGACATCCCTTGCCGTCGCGGGATCTGACAGCCGGCGGACCGAGCCGGCCGGGCAGGACGGCATGATCACATCACAGGCCGAAAGCCGGCGGCAACAGAAGGGAAAGGGGCGCGACGACTTCACCAACTCGCGCCCCTGCGGCCTCCGTCCGGCCGGCCGGGGGAGAAGGAGCCGACTTGTTCAAGTCGTTCTCCCCGCCCCGCCCGCGCTTGCCATCCCGCCGGCGCGGCGGTGATTCTCGAGCCGCCGCGCCGACGCCCTTGAACCCACTTCGCAGAAAAGGACCGTTGACATGCCGGTGATCACCGTCAATTGGTGGCAGGGCAGTGACCGACAAGCGCGAAGGGAACTGGTGGCGGGCATCACCGAGGTCGTCGCGCGCGTATCCGGCTGCCCGGACGACGCCGTCACCGTCATCGTGCGCGACGCCACCTTGGACCACTGGGGCAGGGACGGCCGCCGCGCCGACGAGTCCCGCCCGGCGCGGGGCTGACGATGCGCCCCGGCATCCGGCCGCGGTCTGCGGCCGGCTCCGTGCAGCGGCTGCCGGCGACGGCGGCGCGGCGCTCCCCGGCTCCCTGCGGGCCGTAGGCGCCGCCCTGCGCACCGCGGCCGGAACACCCGCTCCGCACCCGGAAAGGAACCACCGTGTCCACGACCACCGCCCGGCCCGCGGCGGGCTCCGCCCCGGACCCCGTCGCCGCCGACCGGGCACGCCGTCGCGTCGCGGCCCTCCTGACGGACCTGCGCCGCGGCGCCTGGAGCCCGGCCCCGCTCGAGGTCCGGGTCGCCGGATTGCTGTCCGTCTCCACCGCCGGCGACGGCCTGCTCACCTCCCTCCGCGTCCGCGCCGCCCTGTGGGAGGGCAGCCTCGCGATGACCCGCGTCGGCGAGGGCCGGTTCGCCCGGGCCCTGGCCGACCTCGTGCCCGTCCTGGACGATCCGCACCTCGCCGGTCCCGGCGTCCTCGACGCGGCGGGCGAGCTCGTCGCCGCCGTCGCCGCCGCCCCGGCCTCCTCACCGCCGCGCCCGGCGCCCCCGGGCGACCCGGGGGCGCCGGCGGGCCGTTCGGCCCGATCGAGAAGGCGGAGCCGCCCGCACGCCTGACGGCGTACGGTCACATCGCCCAGGGCGCCATCGGATACCAGATCAGGTCACGCCGGGCCAGGATCCGCACGTCCCAGTACAGGAGCATGAACACGCCGGCCGCGATGAACGCCGCCGCCGTCAGGGCCGAGGCCCGGCTCGGGCGCCGCGTCATCCACCGGTGCAGCCGGTCGCCGAAGAAGCCGGTGATCAGCAGGAACACCACCGCCATGACGGTGAGGTTGCCCACGGACTGCAGACCGAAGACCGCCGCACCGTACAGCGGGTTGTGGCTTTCGGCGGCGTCCCGGAACAGCTGGCGGAACAGCGGGAAGGGACGCCCGACCAGAAAGCCGCCGATCAGGCCCCCCATGAACAGCATCGGCGCGTTTGGGAAGCGCTGCGACACCTTCGCCAGCGGATCGCGCACCATCCCCAGCGCGGCCAGCCCGAGATACGTCATCAGCAGGCCGATGAGTCCGTAGACCACCATCGCCTGCACCAGGCGCCCCGAGAGCCCGCTGCCGCCCTGGCTCTGGTCGAACTGCGGCATGCCGGTCCCGGCGACCGCCGCCACCATCCCGTACGCCGCGGACACGACGAGCGCACCGAGCGCGAGTCGGCTCAACGGACGCAGCGCGGCGGCCATCCGTCCCCGCCGGGAGGCGGAAGGACCCCCGGTCAGCGGCGCCAGCGCGCTGAAGACGGCTATGTTGCACGCGGTGAACGTGCCCGCGACGCCGGTGGCCAGCGCGAACGCCAGCCCCGCCAGGACGCCCGCGATCGGCGTGCCCTTGGCGGTGTGGCCGAGCAGCGTGTCGGCGACGTTGTCGCCGATGGTCCGGTCGACGAACTCGGCCGACCACACCACCGTCAGGGCGAAGCCGAACAGCGCGCTGACCGCGACGACCAGCGCGCGACGGCGCGGCACATGGCCGTTGAAGAAGAACGAGGACGGGCCCGGAGCGGGAAGCGCGGCCCGCTCCGGCCGGGAGGAGACCGGGACGGGCCGCTGTTTTGTCTGTGACATGCCATATCGCCTTTCCGGAAGGAGGGGTGGAGCAGAAGTCCCCGAGGGGGCTTCTGACGGATCTCCGCGGCGTCGCGACGCCCGGCACGCCCTCTCGCCGCACAGGGCGGAGGACCAGGTGGCTCCGCCACACGACCCGCCGCCCCGCACACCGAGAGCACGCACCGAACGCCGCTCCTTCTTCCGCGGAGATCCGTCAAAAGCCCCCTAGGCCGCGCCGGACCGCCGCGGGGGCCCGGAACGCGGATCGAGCACAGCGGAAGAAGCCCCTCGCGCCACCTTCGCCAGACCCCCCGCCCCGCACGCCGGACCCGCCCCGGCCTCCGTCTCCCGGCACCCTGCCGGCACCGCGGCCCCCGCCTCCGGGTCCGCCTGCGCCACCGTGCCCGTCCCGTCCGCCAGCACCGCGTCGAAGTCCCGCCACAGCCACGCCCACGCCGCGACCGGCCGCGACCGGCACGGCGCGGCGAAGCCCGCGCCGCGACCGCCCTCGACGCCGGCCCCCACCACGGCACTCACCCCTGTACGCCCGTCACCGGACACACGCCTGCGGCGGCCCCGCCCGCAGGCGCCGGCCCGAACCCGTAGCGCACCCCGGTCAGTTCCTCGGACAGCTCCCACAGCCGGTCCTGCGCCACCACGTCCTGCGACGCCCGGCTGGAGCGGGCCGGCACCGGCACACCCCGGCTCTCGAACCACTCGGCGGGACCGAGGTAAGCACCGCCCGCAACCGCCGGATCCGTCGCCGCGCGCAGCGACGGCAGCGCCGCCGCGTCCGCCGGCTGGGCCGGCCACCGCAGCCCCGCGGCGGCCACCGGCCGCAGCAGCGCGGGCAGACCGCCGTGCCACAGACCGGTCGGCGACAGCCCGGGATGCGCGGCGAGCGAGACGGTGCCCGCGCCCGCCGCCGCGAGCCGGCGCTGCAACGCCCGGGCGAAGAGCAGGTTCGCCAGCTTCGACCGCCCGTACGCCGCCACCGACCGCCACCCGGTCGCAGACCGGGCCCGCGTCGCGTCGAAGCCGCCGGAACCCGCCCGGTGCGCCAGGCTCGCGACCGTGACGACCCGCGAGCCGGGCACCTCGGCCAGCAGACCGAGCAGCAGCCCCGTGAGCGCGAAGTGACCGAGGTGGTTGACCCCGAAGTGGACCTCGAAGCCGTCGGCGGTGTGACGGTACGGCGGGAACATCACCCCGGCGTTGTTGACCAGCAGGTCCAGCCGCCCGTGCCGGCGGCGCACCTCGGCTGCGGCCCGGCGCACCGACTCCAGCGACGCCAGGTCCAGCCGTACCGCCTCGGCGCTGCCGCCGATCCGCGAGACCGCGTCCTGCGCCCGCTCGGCGGTGCGGGACGCGAGGATCACATGGGCGCCGCGGGACGCGAGTACCCGGGCGGTCTCCAGCCCGATGCCACGGGAGGCACCGGTGACCAGGGCGATCCTGCCGCTCTGGTCGGGAACGTGTGCGCGGGACCAGGCCATGTCGCCTCCTGAGGGCACAGAGCGCGGACGGAACGGGACGTCAGTGAGCGGCGCCGTAACCGTGACGGACGATGAGACCGGCCGCCACGTCGTAGAAGGACGGGTCGGACGGCAGGTCGGTGGCGAGACCGTTGACGTACCGGTTGAACAGGGCGAACGCGGCCGCGATCAGGACCGTGTCGTGGATGTGGGCGTCCGTGGCGCCCTCGGCGCGGGCGGCGGCGATCACCTCGTCGGGAACGGGCGCCGCCTTCTGCTGCACCTCGGCCGCCACCTTCAGCAGCGCGCGCATCAGCGGACCGACCGGCGCGGTGTCGACGTCGGCGAGCACCGCGGCGACCAGATCGGCGCCGCCGTCGAGCTGCGCGGCCGCGAACGCGCTGTGCGAAGCGGCGCAGAAGGCGGTGCGGTTCAGGTGCGAGACATAGGCGGCGATCAGCTCCCGCTCGCCCCGGCCCAGCGGCGAGGAACCGCTGCGCAGCAGCGTCTCGGCGAGCTGCGACAGCACCACGGCCGTGTCGGGGCGCTGCGCGAACAGCCCGCTGATGCCGGGAAGGTCGTTGGTGATCTCGATGTGAGGCACGGATCGGTCCTTGTCTGCCGGGATAACGGACGGGCGTCCCTCATCGTGGGAATCCCCCGGCGGGCCGGCCAACTCTCAGCGTGCGCACCTCGCGGTCCCCTCGCCGTCCCGCCGTGCACACGGCCCCGCCCCACGCCACGGCCTCCGGCCGGTACCACGGACACCGCCCCCGGCCGGCACCGGACGTCCCGATCTGCGCACGACGGAAGTTGGCCGCCCCCTCCCCGCGAGCCCACGATGAGGCATCGACCCCCTCACCCAGCGGAGGACGCACGGTGCCGCACATAGAAATGACCAGCGATCTGCCCGGCATCAGGGGCCTGATGACCGACCACCCCGACACGGCGGCCCCGCTCAACGCCCTCGCCGACGCCCTCCTGCGCGGCCCTTCCCCCCTCACGCGCGGCGAACGCGAACTGATCGCCGCCTACGTGTCCGAACGCAACGCCACCCGCTTTTGCGCCGACACCCACGGCGCAGCCGCCGCCGCCCAGCTCGACGGCGGCACCGGCCTGGTCGAAGCCGTCCTGCGCGACCCCGAAACCGCCCCGCTCACCCCCCTGCTGCGCGCCCTGCTGCACATCGCGGCCGAAGTCCAGACCCACGCCGCCCCCGTCTCCGACGACGCCGTGGCCGCAGCCCGCGCCGCGGGCGCCACCGACACCCACCTGCACGACACCGTGCTCATCGCCGCCGCCTTCTGCATGTACAACCGCTACGTCGGCTGCCTGGCCACCACACTGCCCACCGAACCCGGCTACTACGAAGAAGCGGGCCGCCGCATCACCACGCACGGCTACGCCGCCGCGGTCTGAAGGAGAACCGGTCCCCCATGCCCACGCACTCCCGGAACACGGCCCACCGCCGGGCGGTCACCGCCACCGTCATCGGTAATTTCACCGAATCCTTCGACTGGCTCGGCTACGGCCTGTTCGCTCCTTTCTTCGCCGCTCACTTCTTCCCCAGCGACAACTCCTTCACCTCTCTCCTCGGCGCCTTCGCCGTCCTCGGCATCGGCGTCCTCATGCGTCCCCTCGGCGGCATACTCATCGGCCGCTACGCCGACCGGCGAGGCCGCCGCCCCGCCCTCATGCTCGCCATCTCCCTCATGGCAGCCGGCTCCCTCCTGATCGGCCTCACCCCCTCCTACGCGCACATCGGCCTGTTCGCCCCCCTCCTGCTGCTCCTGGCCCGCGCCGCCCAAGGCATCTCCCATGGCGGCGAATGGCCCGCCGCCGCCGCCTACCTGATGGAAGTCGCCCCCCAGCGCCGCAAGGCCACCTACGGCAGCCTCTTCTCGCTCACCACCTGCGCCGGCGCCTTCACCGCCTCCCTCCTCGGCGGCGGTCTGACTGCCGCCCTCGGCCCCGACGCCATGACCGCCTGGGGCTGGCGCGTGCCGTTCCTCCTCGGTGGCGTCCTCGGCCTGATCCTGCTCTTCCTGCGCACCAGGCTCACCGAGACCGAGGTCTTCCGGCGCGAGGTCCGCACCCGCCGCGACCGCGGCTCACTGCGCCACCTCCTGCGCACCCACCGGCGCAAGGTCCTGCACGCCCTGCTGTACGTGGCCGGCAGCAGCGCCGTCGGCGGCACCTGGCCCGCGGTGGTCCCCGCCCTCGGCGGCCGCCTGGCCACACCCGGCACCATGTTCTGGGTCGTCGTCAGCGTCACCGCCGTGATGATGGCGCTCAACGTGCCGATCGGCATGCTCGCCGACAGGGTCGGCGCCGCCCGGTTCCTCGTCGCCGCCAGCGCCCTCTTCGCCGTCACCGGCTCCGTGTCCTACCTGACCATGACCGGCGCCTTCGCCAGCCTGGTGTTCACCTACGGATCGGGCGTCGTCTACCTGGTCTGCGTGACCACCGTCCTGCCCAAGCTCCTCACCGAGATCTTCCCGCCGACGGTCCGCGCCCTGGGCGTCGGGCTGCCGAACGCCGTCACCAGCGCGGTCCTCGGCGGCATCGCCCCCGCCTGCGCGACCTACGCCGCCGAACACGACGCCTCCGCCTGGTTCATCACCGGCGTGATGGCCACCGTCCTGCTGGCCGTCCCGGCCGCCCTGATGGCCCGTACCCCCGTACCCGCCGCCCCCCTGCCCGCCCCGTCCCCCGCATCCGGGCGGACCTTGACCACCACCGGCGGCTGACACGGGAACGCCGGCTCCTTCTGCGGGAGCCGGCGTTCCGTGTGGACCCGTGAGCGGCAGGCGGTCACTGCGCTCCGGGCCGGGCGGTGGACCCGTGCATGCTGGTGCCGGGCGGTGGACCCGTGCATGTTGGCGTCGGGCGGCGAGGGGCGCGGGACGGAGCGGTCGGAGGGTGGACCGGTGTCGTCGGCGGCGACGCGGCCACTGCCTTGACGCCGGGTGCCGCGTGCCGGTCCGGTGGTCCTTGAGCGGCGTGGGAACAGTGGACGCGGAACGGATCCGGGGAGCGCGCCGGTACCGGTTGTCGGCGGCATCGTGCCGAGCGCGGGCCGAGACTACTCACGCTGGTGATGGTCCCCGGTCAGCGGTGCGGGTGAGACTGATCGGGTTCGGACCTGTGGGGCGCCGGTGCCGGAGGGCAGGAGACCGGCGGCCTGCGCGGCGGGGCCCGCCCGGGCAGACGGTCACAAGGGAAGAAGAGCTGGGGAGGCCATGCGGCAGCTTGAGGTAGCACTGATCGGCGCGGGGCTGATAGCGCGGATGCACCTGGAGGCGTGGATCGGTGCCGGGGCGTCCGTGCGGGTCCATTCCCTGGACGGCCGCGCCGCGGAGCTGGCCGACGAGTTCGGGGCCAAGGCCGTCGGCACCCTGGCCGACGCGCTGGATGGCGCGGATGCCGTGGACATCTGCTCGCCGACGGGCACTCACCGCGACATCGCCCTGGCAGCCGTCGCCCAGGGCGTGGCGGTGGTGTGCGAGAAGCCGCTCGCGGCCGACGTGGCCGAGGCCGAGGAGATCGTCGGTGCGGCGGAGCGGGCCGGCGTGCCGGTCTATCCGGCGCACGACATCCGCTTCGCGCCCGCCTTCGCCCGGCTCCACGAGCTGGTGGCCGAGGGCCGTCTGGGAGCGGGTACGGTCGCCCGGTTCACGGTGGCCGGATACCATCCGAGGCCCTGGACCGGCCACGCCTCCGCGGAGTCGGGCGGCATCCTGACCGATCAGATGCTGCACGGCGTGGACATCGCCTACTGGCTCTTCGGGGACGTCGTCCGCGTGCACGCCCACTACCAGGGAGAGATCACCGCACCGGCTCCGGAGGGAACCGCCGCGGTCGGCACGGCCGTCCTCACGCACGCCAGTGGCGCGCTCAGCCAGATCGTCAGCAGGTGGACGCCCACCCCGCAGCCGCCCATTCGCGTCACCTACCACGTCTCGGGCACGGGCGGGACGATCGTCCACGACTCCGAGTGGCCCCAGGAGATCCAGGTGTCCGGCGGCTTGGCCGGGACTTTCGGCTACTACGGGGAATCCCCGTTCGCCTCCGAGATCCGTGAATTCGCCCGGGCGCTGAGGGGCGGACCCGAGGCGCGTCTGGTGTCACACGATGCGCTGGCCGCCGTCCGCATCACCCAGGCCGCGGCACGGTCCGCCTGGACCGGGCGCGCCGTCGAACTGCCCGTGAAGGGGGCTGCTGCCGCATGAAGGTGGCCGTGTTGTCGTTCGCCCACGAGCGTGCCGCGACATACGCCCGGCTGCTGCACGGCATGCCGGACGTCGACCTGGTCGTCGCGGACCCCGACGGCGCACCGGACGATCCGGCGCGGGGGAGGAGCACGGCCCGGCGGCTCGGCGCGGTGTACGCGGACGGCTGGGACGAAGTGTTCGCGCTGCGCCCCGACGCCGTGGTCGTCACCGGCGAGGCCGGCCGCCGCCGCGAACTGGTCGAGCGGGCGGCCGGGGCCGGGGCGCAGGTGCTGTGCGAACATCCGCCGACGGCCGGCGCGGCGGACGCGGCGGACGCCGAGGCCATGGCGCAAGTCTGCCAGGACATGGGGGTGCGGCTGAGCATGGCCTCGCCGGCCTGTTTCGGCCCGGCGTTCGCCGCCGTACGCCGGGAGATCGCCGAAGGTGAGGTCCTCGGCCGTCTCACGACCGTTCACGGGGCGTACAACAGGCCGCGTCCGGCCGGGCAGCGGGCGGCACGGAGCGGAGCGCTGGACACCAACGCGCCCCATCTGCTCGACATGGTGGACACGGTGCTCGGCGGAATCCCCGCGGAGCAGGTCTACGCGCAGTCGAACAGCATCCTCGGGGCGGAGCCGGACGTGGAGAGCGCGGCACTCGTCACGGTGCGCTACGCGGACGGGACCGTCGCCTCGCTCGACTGCAGTTGGGGCCCGGCGGACCAGGGGCCGGCCGTGGGCGGACCGGCCATGACCTTCATCGGCGACCGGGCGAGCGTGGAGTTCACCACCGCGCCGCGGCTGCTCGGCGGATTCGACTCCGCCACCTCCCGCGAACGGTGGGGGACGCGCGGGGACAACCCGTACGCGGTCATGCTCGGCGAGTTCGTCGACGCCGTCCGCCGGGGGAGCGGGGCGGGCCCGGACGGTGCGGCGGGAGCGCGCACGCTGCGGATCATCCAGGCGGTCCGCGTATCGGCGCGCACCGGCCAGCCCGTCGAGCCGGCCGTGCCGCAGACCGTGCTGCCGTGATCACGCTGCCGCAGACCGTGCTGCCGTGATCACGCTGCCGCAGACCGTGCTGCCGTGGCGGACGGCGGCCTGGCCGGTTCCCGCCGTAGGTGCCGGCGTGCTCGGGCACCCTGTTGACCCTTGTCCTGATCTTCGCCTTGACCTCGTTCTCGGGAGACGCGCATGACCACCATCGGCATCATCATCGGCAGTACCCGTCCCGGCCGTGTCGGACCGCAGGTCGCGGAATGGATCCAGAAGACGGCCGGCGGGCGCGAGGACGCGGCTTTCGAAGTCGTCGACATAGCCGACTACCGTCTCCCCCTGTTCGACGAGCCGCGCTCTCCCCGGATGGGCGTCTACGAGCACGACCACACCCGCGCCTGGTCCGCCAGGATTGCCGGGCTCGACGGATTCGTCTTCGTCACGCCCGAATACAACCGGTCGATTCCGGCCGCGTTGAAGAACGCCATCGACTTCGTCTACAACGAGTGGAACAACAAGGCCGCCGGCTTCGTCGGTTACGGCAGCAACGTCAGCGGCGCCCGAGCCGTCGACCACCTGCGGCACATCGCCGGGGCGGTCCAGCTGGCGGCCGTGCCCACCCAGCTCCACCTGTCGCTCCAGGCCGACTTCGAGCAGTTCGCGACCTTCAGGCCGGCCGAACGCCACGAGGCCGCGCTCCAGCAGATGCTCACCGAGGTGATCACCTGGACCGACGCGCTCGCCCCCCTGCGCCAGGCCTGATCCGTTCGCCGGCGGCAGGCGGTCCACGTCAGTGGTGAACCGCCTGCCGCCGGTCCGTCACGAAGTGGCGGTTACGTTTGTCATGTACATGCCTTCCGTGGGTTCCGTCGCCGCGCCGTGTACGGACGCGCGGGCATGAGGGTGACCCGATCGAAAGCATTCCCAGCGGAACTCGAATCGAATTCAAGCGTCCGCAGGGGAAACTCTCAGGTGAGCAAGGAAGCGCTGGGCCGGCCGCTCGGAACCGGCTCGAGGGCGCTGCTCCCCTACCAGGCATGGGGATGGCGTGCCCTTACCGTTCGTCTAATCTCTCTCCCGGAGACACCGGGAAGACGGCGTCGTCAGGACGGTGGGACCCCCTCGCAGGACGCATATACGTATCTCTTTTTGCACGTGTCTCTTTTTGCACGTATCTCTCTTGCACGTATCTCTCTTGCACGTGTCTCGCTTCCCTCCGGCCAAGCGGCATCTCCCTGATCGGGAAGGATTCCATGAGCGACGCAATCTCCTTCGAGGAGCCGTGGGCGCGTACGCATCAGTTCGACCCTCCTGCGATATTCGACTCGCTGCGCAAGGAACGGCCGCTCGCGAGAATGGTGTACCCCGACGGACACGTCGGCTGGATCGTCTCCGGTTACGAACTGGCGCGCGCAGTCCTCAGTGACCCGAGGTTCAGCCACAGCACGGAGATCGGTCACTTCCCGGTGACGCACCGCGGACAGGTGATGCCCAACCATCCGCGCATCCCCGGCATGTTCATCCACATGGACCCGCCCGACCACACCCGCTACCGGCGGCTGCTCACCGGCGAGTTCACCGCCCGCCGGGCGAACCGGCTCATGGCCCGGGCACAGGCCGTGGCCGCCGAACAGATCGACGTCATGCGGGAGCACGGCTCGCCCGCGGACCTGGTGGCGAACTTCGCCAAGCCGCTCTCCCTGCGGGTCCTGTCCGAGCTCGTCGGCCTGCCCTACAGCGAAGTCGACCGCTACGGCCACGCACCGACGCTTCTGCACGACCCGGACGCGGACCCGCAGGAGGCCATGGCCGCCATGGGGCAGGCGGGCGCCTTCTTCGCCGAGGTCGTCGAGCGCAGGCACAAGCAGCCCGAGGACGACCTCATCAGCCGCCTCGTCGCCGGCGGGCAGCTCACCACCGAAGAGCTGTGCAACATGGTCACGCTGCTCCTCTTCGCGGGCTACGAGACCACCGAGAGCGCCCTCGCCGTGGGCGTGTTCGCGCTCCTCCACCACGCCGACCAGCTTGCGGCGCTCCGCGCGGACCCCTCGAAACTCGACGCCGCGATCGAGGAACTCCTCCGCTACCTCACCGTCAACCAGTACGACACGTACCGCACCGCCCTCGAGGACATCGAACTGGGCGGTGAGACGGTCAAGAAGGGCGACAGCGTCACGGTTTCCCTGCCCGCGGCCAACCGCGACCCGGCGAAGTTCCGGTGCCCCGCCGAGCTGGACATCGACCGCGAGACCTCCGGCCACCTGGCGTTCGGCTTCGGAATCCACCAGTGCCTGGGCCAGAACCTGGCACGCGTCGAACTGCGCGCCGGCTTCTCCGCTCTCCTCGACGCGTTTCCCGACCTCGGCCTCGCCGTCGATTTCGAAGAGGTGCCGCTGCGGCTGAAGGGGTCCGTCTTCGCGGTGAAGAGCCTGCCCGTCTCCTGGTGAACTCCCCTTTCTCCGGGTGAACTCCCTTTTCTCCGAAAGGAACCGCGGCACAGTGCGCACCGACCTCATCAAGCCCCTGCCCGTCGCCCTCCAGGAGAACGCGGCCCGTTTCCCCGACAAGGTCGCCTTCGCGGACGACCGGCGGGCGGTCACCTACGGGGATCTCGAGGCACGGACGCGCAGACTGGCCGGACATCTGGCGCACCTCGGTGTCGGGCGCGGCGACCGCGTGGCCATCTGCCTCGGCAACACGGTGTCCACCGTGGAGAGCTATCTGGCGATCGTGCGCGCCGGAGGCATCGGGGTGCCGTTCAACCCCGCCTCGGCGCCGGCCGAACTGGAGTACCTCCTCGCCGACAGCGGCGCCATGCTGGTCATCACCGACGCCGCGCGGGCGGAGCGCTTCGGGGGCGCGCCGGAGGAGGCGCCCGGGACCGTGCGCCTCGTGACCGGCGACATCCCGGAAGCTCTCCTGGACGGGGTGGGAGTCCACTCGTACGACGCACTCGCCGGCAGCGAGCCGCCCGTGCCCGCCCGGGACGATCTCACCCTGGACGACGTGGCCTGGATGTTCTACACCTCGGGGACGACGGGCCGGCCCAAGGGCGTCCTGTCGACGCAGCGCAACTGCCTGTGGTCCGTAGCCTCCTGCTACATACCGATTCCCGGGCTCACGGACCAGGACCGGGTGCTGTGGCCGCTGCCGCTCTTCCACAGCCTCTCGCACATCGCGTGCGTGCTGTCCGTCACCGTCGCCGGAGCCACCGCCCGGCTCATGGACGGCAGTTCCGCCGAGGACGTCATGCGCGTGCTGCGCGAGGACGGCTCGACCTTCCTGGCCGGCGTCCCCACCACCTACCACCATCTGGTGGCGGCCGCCCGGCACAGCGGCTTCTCCGCGCCCAGCCTGCGCATCGGCCTGGTCGGCGGCGCCGTCACCAGCTCCCGGCTGCGCCGCGACGTCGAGGAGACCCTCGGCATCCCGCTGGTCGACGCCTACGGCAGCACCGAGACATGCGGCGCCATCACCATGAACCCGCCGGACGGCGCCCGGGTCGACGGCTCCTGCGGTCTGCCCGTGCCGGGCGTCGACGTCCGCATCGTCCACCCCACCACGGGAGCCGACGTCCCGGCCGGGCAGGAGGGGGAGGTCTGGGTCAGCGGGCCGAACGTCATGGTCGGCTACCACAACAGCCCCGAGGCGACCGCCGAGGCGCTACGGGACGGCTGGTTCCGGACCGGGGACCTGGCGCGGCGTGACGACGCCGGCTACTTCACCATCTGCGGCCGGATCAAGGAACTCGTCATCCGCGGCGGCGAGAACATCCACCCCGAGGAGGTCGAGGCGGTCCTGCGCACCGTCGAGGGCGTCGCGGACGCGGCGGTCGCCGGCGCACCGCACGACACACTCGGCGAAGTACCGGTCGCGTACGTGATTCCCGGCCCCACCGGGTTCGATCCCGCGGCGCTGGTCGCCCGCTGCCGCGAGCAGCTCTCCGCCTACAAGGTGCCGGAACGCATCCACGAGATCACGAGCATCCCTCGTACCCCGTCGGGCAAGACCAAGCGACTCCTTCTGGCCGGGCAGCCCGGCCGGCTGCGGTACGCGGCGAACGGACACCACGACACGCTGACGGGCGTCGAGTGGATCCCCGCACCGGAACCGGCCGGCGCCCCGTACGCCGTGCGGAGCTGGGCGGTGGCCGGTCCCGCGGCCGGGCTCGTCGGCGCCCTGGAGGCGGCGGGCGCCGAGGTGCGCCACTACGCGGACCTGGCAGCGGTGTGCACCGCGGTGGCCGACGGCGAGCCGGTTCCGGACGTGACGGTCCTGGTGCCGCCGGCCGGACCCGCGGCCGGGCAGGCCGCGGGCGAGGACGCGATCACCGTGGGACGCGACAGGGCCCGGCTGCTGGCCGAGGACGTGGACGTCTGGCTGGCACGGCCGGAACTGGCCGCGACCAGGCTGGTGATCCTCACCCGTGGCGCGGTCGCGGCCACCGACACGGACGGCGTCCAGGATCTCGCCGAGGCCCCGCTGTGGGGTGTCGTGCGCTCCTTCCAGGAGGCCCGGCCGGAGGCGTTGACGGTGGTGGACGTCCTGTATGCCCCCTCGGAGGCCCCGGAGGTCCCGGGCGGGCTGGGGGGTTCGGGGGTTTCGGATGCCGACGCCGGGGCGGAGCCGTCCCCGGACACCCTGTCGGCGGCTCTCGCGTGCAACGAGCCGCAGATCGCCGTGCGTTCGGCGGCCCTGCTGGTTCCCCGGCTGACGCGCCTGCCCGTGGCCGACCCGCCGCAGACGGACTCCTGGCCGGGAGCCACCGGCAGCACCGGCACCGTGGTGGTCACCGGAGCGGACACCGAGCACGGCGCGGCGTTGGCCCACCGTCTGGCCACGGTCCACAAGGTGAGGAACCTCCTGCTCGTCAGCGCTCCCGGCACCACGGACACCACACCCGGCGACGCGCCGGCCTTCGCCGAAACGAGCGTCATCCGGGTCACCGCGGACGCGGCGCGTCCCGAGCCGCTGCGGGCCGCCCTGGCCGACCTGCGGCATCCGGTGACCGCGGTGGTGCATGCCGCCGGTGATCCCGAACTGGCCCTGAGACTGGACGACATGACCGCGGGGGACGAGCTCCTTGCTTTCCTCGTGGTGTCGTCCGGCGCCGCCGGGCTGCTGGGCTGCCCGGGCGACCCGGCCGCGGCCGTCGACGAGGTCCTCTGCGATGCGGTGGTACGCAACCGCCGGCTGCGGGATCTGCCCGGCTCGTTCCTCGCCTGGGGCGGGCGGCCCGGCGAAGGTGCCGGGGACGCAAACGGCGGCGGTGCCGGTGACGGCCTCGGCGGCGGCTCGGCGAAGCCGAGCGAGGCCGTCGGCCGACCGTGCCAGGAGCTGCTCTCCGCGTTCGACGTCGCGCTGACGGCGACCCCCCCGTCGCCGCTGGTGGCGCTGCCGGACGTTCCGGCACGGGATGCCCAACGGGATGCCCGAGTGCCCGCGATCCTGCGCGCCCTGGCCGGAAGGCCCGCTCGGCAGGGTGAGCCGGACGAGGCCGTCGCGGCGGCCCTGCGCGACCGGCTGTCCGGGCTGGAGGAGCGCGCGCAGTCGGCACTCCTCGAAGACCTGGTCCGCACGCAGGCCGCCGAGGTGCTGCACCGGCCAGGGCCCGAAGCGGTCCCTGCCGACCGCGCCTTCCGCGACCTGGGCTTCACCTCGATGGCCGTCGTCGCCCTGCGCGACAGGCTGACGGAGAGGACCGGGCTGCGGCTGCCCACCACGATCGCCTTCGACCACCCCACCCCGGCGGCCCTCGCGGCCTTCCTGCGATCCGGGATTCTCGGAGACCCGGAACCGGTTCCGGCCACCGGCCCGGTACCGGCCGCCGACCCCGGCGAGCCGGTCGCCATCGTCGGGATGGCGTGCCGGCTGCCGGGCGGGGTGTCCTCGCCGGAGGAGCTGTGGAAGCTGGTCGTCGACGGCGTCGACGCCGTCTCGGACTTCCCCGACGACCGCGGCTGGGACCTGGAGGGCCTGTTCGACCCGGACCCGGACCGTGCGGGCACCTCGTACGTCAGCCAGGGCGGCTTCCTGCGCGGGGCGGGCCTGTTCGACGCCGGGTTCTTCGGGATCTCGCCGCGTGAGGCCCTCGCCATGGACCCGCAGCAGCGGCTGCTCCTGGAGACCTCCTGGGAGGCGCTGGAGCGGGCCGGCCTCGACCCCCTCTCCCTCAAGGGCACCGACGTGGGCGTGTTCTCCGGCCTGTTCGGCCAGGGGTACGGGAGCGGCGCGATCCCGCCGGAACTGGAGGGCTTCGCGAGCACCGGGTCGGCGCAGAGCGTGGCGTCGGGCCGTGTCTCGTACGTCTTCGGCTTCGAGGGCCCGGCGGTGTCGGTGGACACGGCCTGTTCGTCGTCGCTGGTGGCGATGCACCTGGCGGCGCAGGCGCTGCGCCAGGGCGAGTGCTCGATGGCGCTCGCCGGCGGCGTGGCGGTGATGGCGACCCCCGACAACTTCGTGGAGTTCTCCCGGCAACGGGCACTGTCCGCCGACGGGCGCTGCAAGGCGTTCTCCTCGGCGGCCGACGGCACGGGCTGGGCCGAGGGTGTGGGCGTCGTGGTCCTGGAGCGCCTGTCGGTGGCCCGGGAACGCGGCCACCGGGTGCTCGCGGTCCTGCGCGGCAGTGCGGTCAACCAGGACGGCGCGTCCAACGGCCTGACCGCGCCCAACGGTCCCTCGCAGCAGCGGGTGATCCGCAAGGCGCTCGC